>NZ_JBSXOK010000071.1:0-123223 GCF_056859415.1 Zunongwangia sp. L-65 | reverse complement strand
TCGGTCGAGATGACAAAACTCTCTGTCATTTCGAGCGTAACGAAGTAAAGTCGAGAAATCTAAAACTCAACATTCAAAAAGAGATTTCTCCACTTCGGTTGAGATGACAAAAACTCTCTGTCATTTCGAGCGTAACGAAGTAAAGTCGAAAATTCTCAAACTAAATAAAAACTCCAAAAGAGATCTCTCCGCTACGGTCGAGATGACAAAACTCTCTGTCATTTCGAGCGTAACGAAATGAAGTCGAGAATTCTCAAACTAAATAAAAATGTAAAAGAGATCCCTCCACTTCGGTCGAGATGACAAAAACTCTCTGTCATTTCGAGCGTAACAAAGTGAAGTCGAGAATTCTCAAACTAAATAAAAATGTAAAAGAGACCCCTCCGCTTCGGTTGAGATGACAAAAACTCTCTGTCATTTCGAGCGTAACGAAGTGAAGTCGAGAAATCTAAAACTAAATGAAAATCCCAAAAGAGATCCCTCCGCTTCGGTTGAGACGACAAAAACTCTCGGTCATTTCGAGCGTAACGTAGTGAAGTCGAGAATTCTCAAACTCAACATTCCAAAAGAGATCTCTCCGCTTCGGTTGAGACGACAAAACTCTCTGTCATTTCGAGCGTAACGAAGTAAAGTCGAAAAATCTCAATTTTAGTAAAAGACCATTCATAATTCAAAATTTTCCATACTTTTCAGTCTTAAAACGATCCTGTAAAATGCAATTAGAAACCAACCGACTCCAAATTGTAAGTTTTGAAGCCGAATTATTTATGCCGCTTTATCAACTGTTTTGTAAAAATGAAACCGTAATGCAGTCGGCTTTTAAAGGTAGAACACTTACCAAAAAGGAGTTTCTGGACATTTTAGCCAATGATTTTATTCTGAATAATACTGATAGCATAGGTTTTGTATGCGTTCTGGATAAAACCACAGGTGATTTTGTAGGTTTTACAGGCTTAATTCCGTGTGATTTTCTTGGAGATAAAAACGATTTGGAATTTGGTTTTGTACTGCATCAGGAGTATTGGGGAAAAGGTTTTGCTACCGAAATTGGACAATTCTGGATTGATTTTGCTAAAAATGAGCTTCAAAGACCTCGAATTTTGGCGGCTGCAAGCCCAAAAAATCATGCATCCATAAATGCTATTAAAAAACTTGGATTAACTGAAGTCAAAGAAATCGCTTCCGATGATCGTGGAACACGATTAGTATTTTTAAAAGAATTTTAAAAGCCGAGGCAAGTGCGCAAGGTAATTAATAGTAAACCTTTCTATAATTTTAGAGAATACTTAGTGATGACATTGCGAGTAAGGCACGGGATCCTAATTATAGGCTATCAAAATTCAATAAAAACATCGGTTTACATATTTCCAAAACAGCCTCTCAAATACTGAAAGGCTGTTTTATACTATTTTATCTTTATAATTCATATAAAACGGCACCGCCCTCAGAGAGTAATTCAATTTCTAATGTGCCGTTACTTTTGATTTTCGAGGTTTTATAGCCTGCTGTTTGATCTTTATTATCATAAAGATGTTTAACCTCTTTTCCTGCAAGCATAGGTAGCTCTAATGCTATTTTTCGCTGCTCTTTTGTGGCATTGCTAACCGCAACATACCACCGGTCACCTTTTCTACGTGCCAAGGCACAATAATCTTCAGGTTCTCCGCCAATGTAAATGGTTTCATCCCAAACCGTTGGTACTTCCTTTATAAAATCCAAAACATGATCCGGTTGCTCTTCCAGATTATTTGGAGTTAAACCGAAATGCTGAATTGGCGAAAAGTACAACACAGAAGTTGCCAGCTCAAAAGCATCTGTTGTACTTCTTATGGTGCCGTTTTTCTGCTCCCTGGACATTTTCTGATTTAAGAACACGGGGGCAAAATCCATTGCTCCAACCGCATTTCTTATAAAAGGTAATATTGTTGAATTTAAAGCATGTTTATCTAAAGCATCCTGGCGGAAAATTAGATTTTCTGACGCCAAAACAGCCTCTGAAGTCACATAATTTGGATACATTTTTTGCCAGCCTCTTGGAAGCGTACAACCGTGAAAAGTAATTCCCAGTCCGTAGTCATTAGCATCTGTCAAAATATCTTCATATAACTTCATGGTGGTTTGTTTGTCTCCTCCAAAGAAATCAATTTTCAAACCTTTCACACCTATTTTTTGCAGCCATTCCATTTCCTTTTTCCTGGCGATACTGGTATTCATTTTATCCTGTGGTGTTTGTGGTGCTTCATTCCAATAACCATTAGAATTATACCATAGCAGCACCTCTACATTTTTGGACTGGGCATATTTCACCAGTTTTTCCATTCTTTTGTAACCAATATTATTATCCCACCAGTTATCGATCAAAACATATTCAAATCCCAAACTCGAAGCCATATCGATATATTTAATCTGATCGTCATAATTAATACTGTTATCCTGCCAGACGATCCAGCTCCAGGCGGCTCGTCCCATTTTATAATCGATTGTAGGTTTATATTTTGGTTCTACCAAATCGAATGCTACGGTAGATTCTACAATTGGTTTTAAACTTTCCCCCAAAGTGATGGTTCGCCACGGCGTTTTTGCCGGCATAGCCATCGCTGCAAACGCATCACCAATACTGTTATTTTCTCCTTCCTGAGGAAATTCTACCGTAAAAACCCCGTCTTGTGTGGATTCACTTAATCTACCGCCCGGATAACCTCCGTCTACCCCGGTTTCAGAAATCAAAACCCATCCATTTTCGCCTAATTTGAATAAAGCAGGGAAGGTATATCCTACTCCGTAAGTTGATGGTTCTCCTAATTTTTCACCTAGGGTATACTCCTCTTCATAAGAGGGTTTAGTTTCCATCCAGCCCGTCATTGGTAATGCTTGCGGCGTAATATATGTAGTTGCATAATCTGGTAAATTAAAACCTGAAGCTTCTTCAAAAATCTTTACATTAGATCGCCCTGCTTTCGATTTTAGTGTATACGAATAAGCCACATCGCGATTAGAAACTCTAAAATAAACAAACAAGGTATCCTGATGCTCATTTATAAACTTCGAAACCAACTCGGTTGCTTTATAATCTACATGACTAACTTTAGCACGATCGAGATCGTATGAATTTTCGATCGTATTTACTTCAGCAGAAATAAATTTTAGTTGAGATGAAAAATCTCCTAACGAGGTCTTTAAACCTAAAGGTGAATCTTCTAAAAACTGCGCTTCGGCATAATGAATATCGTAAGATACTTTTCCATTGTTTTCATGTACCTGCAATTGTATTTTTTGATCTGGACTTTTAATTTCTGCCACCTGTGCCTGTATCGCATTCGCAAAAATTAAACACCCTATAGAGAGAACAAATTTTACTGATTTCATTTTTATAATTAGAGTTAAATTGGAGGATAGTTTTATACTTAAATTGTTTTGGAAGATTTACTTTTTTGAAGATACTATAATTTTGTTTTTGCTATCATCTACTTCCAGCAAAGCAGGGATTCGAATATAATTCCCCCTGGCACCTACGCGATGACTATGAAGTGCCATTAACAACTTCCCTTCAAAGGTTTTAAACATCATCCCATGCCCAAAATTAGGCGGAGTAATGGGATCTTTTTCCTGGATCCAAGGACCGTCTAAAGTGCCACTTTCAGAATAAGCAACTCCCTGAACATAATCTCCAAACACCCAGCTTGTCCAAAGCATCCCTAATTTTCCGGTTTGTGTTTCGAACAAAAACGGGCCGTCGGTTACTTTATTTGGTTTTATTTTTCCATCTTCCGTGCGCTCTTTACTCCATGGGGAATCACTGGCTTTAAATAGCAATTCGCCTTCACCTACCGAACCACTTAGATCTGATTTTAGTTGAATTTTCTCGATCGTACCGTCCCAGTTTTGCAACCATTCATAGCAATAAACCATATAAGGCTTATCATCTTTATCTACCCAAAAAGTACCGTCTAAAGTTGGTTTATCTGCCGGAAGATAGGTTTTATCTTCCATTGGTTTATAAGGACCCTCTGGCGAATCACTTACCAGAATATGGCTGGCACGACGTTCAATTTTATTGCCTTTAACGGTATCAATAATAACATCCCGATTGGTGAAAGTCGCGAAATAATAATATTTACCTTTAAATTGATGAATTTCGGCTGCCCAAATCATAGGATTTTTTCCCATCCAGGAATCAGGATCTGTTTCGACCACCGTAAATGGTCCTTCCCAAAGCTTAAGATCCTTACTCTTCCAGAGTTTGCCTCCGGTACCCGTCATAAAGTACGTTTCTGTGTTTTTATCGGCCAAAATAAATGGGTCACTAAGACGAATGGAATCTATAGGAATGTTAGTTTGCATCTTTAGATTGCCCTGGGCAAATGAGACTAGCGGCAATAAAAGAAATGAGAACAAGATTAAAACCTGGGTACTATTGCCAATTTTTGTGCTCATATTTTATAATTTTTAGGTTATTTTTTTGGCATTGGTCCATTGCTAAAATGATAGCGCAGTCTTTTCGGGAACAATCATAACTACTTCCTGCTATTAAACCTGTGTCAATCTAGCTTTTGTTTTTGAAAGCGATACTATATACATCCTAAATTAAGAAAGTATTTTGTTATGCGCCATTCGTTTTTAATATCGGATTTCTCGCGCTTAGCATTACTTCATGCCCAAAGATTAATCTTCAATCTTATAAATCCACTTTTAACAAATAAATCGACCTCCTTGTTAAAAGCAAGGAGGCGATTTTATTTTTATGATCTGTCCATAATCCT
The DNA here is from genome assembly GCF_056859415.1 of Zunongwangia sp. L-65. NCBI lineage: Bacteria > Pseudomonadati > Bacteroidota > Flavobacteriia > Flavobacteriales > Flavobacteriaceae > Zunongwangia > Zunongwangia sp. L-65. The sequence continues at coordinate 118,463 of NZ_JBSXOK010000071.1, read as the reverse complement.
ACAAAATGGAAGCAACATATATCATAATCTTCAAAAGTGCAGGCATTGGTTAACCAAATAGATATCTATTTTAAGGTAATAAACAATAGTTCCGGCATTTTCTTCACTATATAGATTATCCAAAACAAGAATACCAGATCGGTAATTCAATTATAAAAAATCTTATAGATCGATCTTTTGTGCATTGGTATAAATCAACTCGTTAGCCATCGAAGATTTAGCCCCAATTCGAACAAAAAGATAGCCTTCATCTCTTAAAGATTCTGGTATTTCTATAGCTACCGAATTACTTGTCCCAAACTCAAAACTTTTGAGTTCTATAACCTTATTAAAGTCGTTTATATTTCTATCCACAAGAATATTCCTGCTAAGCATGATGCTTATTTCCTGAACGTTAGTATCTGCTACTATCTGATCAATTTGAAAGTTTGCACTCAAAGTTGATCCATTTATCTGAAAATTTTCATTAGAGATATTAATATATGGTGTTACAGGCACATCTACCTGAGTATTTCCACTTACCTGCACTACAATAGTATCGTTTAATTGTGGCAACCACGGATCGCCTCCACGGCGAACCAGTTTATACTCTCCTTCAAAAAGAGATACCGAATACGTACCATCCTGAGCAATAAATACAGGAATTAATTCATTCAAAGCATAACCATCCTGCCATATCTGGAATTCGGCACTATTAGATCTTACAGATATGGGTTCTCCCTGGTAGGTAACCTGTCCTTCCAGCATGGCTTTAGGAGCATCAAAATTATCTAATTCACAACCAGCAAGCACCATGCTTATGGATATAAGGCTGTATAATATATATTTTTTCATTACAAATAAGTTTTCGTTAAAGCTTAAAATTCTAGTGGAAAGGATTTCTAACCAGCTTTGGATTATTATTAAGAACTCCCTGATCTATCGAAGCGTAATAATTACCTAATCTAAACAGGCGAGCTCTTCTAAATCGGGTTGGTCTTATCTTGTTATAGATATAATGATTATTATCTGGGTGCCCGGGGCGTACTATTCTATACGGATATAAGCCATAAACAACCGCCTGTTCACTATTCTCGTCTCCATCCCAAATTTCGTGTGCTATCCTCCAGCGTTTTAAATCGAAAAAACGATGATCTTCAAAAGCCAGTTCTACACGACGCTCGTTACGTATATCATCCATAGTAAGGTTAGCAATACTATTCGCCGGAAAGCCGGCACGTTCTCTTAATGTATTTACATAGGCCATAGCAGTTTCTACTTGCCCTAATTCGAATGCAGCCTCTGCTCCATTTAAGTAGATTTCCCCAAGACGGAACCATGGCCACCAATTTTCTGAAGCCACTCCTCTAGTACTCGCTCCTGAAGCATTACTCAAGAATTTGCGAATATAGAATCCTGTATTACTTACAAACTGTGCATTATCCTGCGGACCATCTGCACCCGTCCATAGTCCTCCATCACCGCTTCCGTCAGGAAAGCTATACACGCTTCCTAATCTTTGAGAAGTTTCATAAGAATATCCTGAACCATTCCACACCGCTACTCCTGCCTGTAAACTAACTTGTAGGCCTCTAAAAGAAGTTCCCGGATAAATAACAGTTCCATATAAACGAGCATCTTTATTGTCAAAAATACCGGTAAGCTCATCATACACTATAGGGCTACCGTCGGAATTAGTAATTCTTAATTCCCCATCGCTACCATCCAAATAGTCAAAACTTTCCACCAGGTTTAAAGAAGGGGTAAGATTGGTGGGATATTCGTTGTCTTCGGTTAAGCTTCTTGGGATATTTTCGAAAGTAAAGCCATGAGTTTTTAAGCTGTTCTGAAAATCCTTGGCAAAAATCACCTCATTACTGGTTTTATCCATTAACATTTCATAGAAATTCATCCCCCTGTCTGGATTTGCATCGTATAAAGCGTAATTTCCGTTTTGTAAAATTTCATTAGAGGCGGCTAAAGATCTTGTATAAAATTCATTCGCTCTGCTTGCAGGAATCCCTACTTCTCCCCCTGGCAAAGTAATTGGATTATCCATTAAGTTATTATATTTAGCTAAAGAGCCGGCATATAACATTGATCTACTTTCTAAAGCTAAAGCTGTATAATAATTAGCTCGTGTCTGGCTGCCATTATTTCCGGAAAGATCATCTTTAATATCCTCTAATTCTGCATAAATAAAATCGTAAACCTCAGCTTCCGTAGATCTTGGAATTTGTAAGTATTCGGGATCTCCACTATAATCATAAATAAGCTGCTCGGTTACCAGTGGTACCCCACCCATACGTTTTACCATTTCGAAGTAAACAAAAGTTCTGATGAATCTAAGTTCTGCTCCAAAAAGATTTTTTTGTTCGACATCAATTTCAGTACTAAACTCTTCCAGGTTATCAAGAGCTAAATTAATATCCCTTATAAAACCATAATCCCAGTAGCGCCCGTAATCATAATTATATTGAAAATCATTCCTCCAGTTTTGATCGTTATGACCAGACCACATCGCGTCGTCTATCTCTGTCATTCCGCCAACATTAAATACCCCATGTAAACTTGGTAATCTATCATAATAGTTAGCAAGAAGTGATTTAATCAACTCAGGGTCATTCCATAATTGTTCATCCCCGATAATATTTTTGGGTTGACGTTCCAGGTATGCATCGTTATCACAGCTTATAACGCCTATAAAGCATGCAACTATTAAGATGCGTAAAATTGTATATTTCATAATAATATTTTAATAACTTCTATTAAAGTGAAAGATTTAAACCAACAACAATTGTTCTTTGTTGTGGATAAACTACTGAAGCATTTGCAGATATTTCCGGATCTATTTCGAAACCATTTACATTATCAAATGAAACCAGGTTAGAACCGGTTACATAAAAACGAAGTCTGTCTACATTTACTTTAGAAACCCATTCCTTAGGGAGCGTATAGCCCAGTTCAATATTTCTAAGTCTTAAAAACCATACATTGGTTAACCAGAAATCACTATTACGATGGTTTGGCCCCACATTTCCGTTACGTATGGCAGGATAACGTCCTGGAATCCATTCACTTTCCGGATCGTAAGGATCTGCTCTGTGCCAACGATCTTCTAATAAATAGGCTGGAGAGTTTCCTCCGGCATGAAATGGATTTCTTAGCTCATAGTTCTGATACCAGGATTGCATGGTAGCTCCCGCAAGGTCTATGGTAAGATCTATATTCTTCCAGTTCATTGCAATCGTTCCCCCGTAAGATATCATTGGAGACCAACTATCAGGGTAACCAATAGGGCGCTCGTCCATCCAGTTAATCACTCCGTCTTCGTTCACATCTTTGTAAATAAAGTCTCCAGGTAGTAACGTACGGTTATTTTGGCCATCAATATTTATAGGATAGTTTCTAATCTCTTCTTCATTTTCAAACCTTCCCACAACCTGATAGCCCCACCAGATGCCTCCCCAACGGCCTTCTGCAGAGTTTCTATATTCTGCCCAGGAATTCCCAAAACGTGGTTTATAGGTTGAAATACTTTTATATCTTGAATAAGTAAAGTTTCCACTAACCGAATAATTAAAGTCATTTATAGAACTTTTATAGGTAATTATTCCTTCAGCTCCATTATAACCATTCTCATTTAGGTTCTCATTGGGTAAAGTATAGCCTACCTCACTGGGTAATAACACATCATACCTTGGGGCAGGAACACCCGTTCTTCGAATTCTAAATACATCTGCCGTAACACTTAGTTTGTTATTAAACATCGTTAGATCGATCCCTATGTTAGAATTGGTATTGGTTACCCATGATAAATTTCTAATTGGTAAGCCTCTTGGTCGCAGTCCAGTCGTATAAGTACCGTCTAATACGGCACTCCCGTTATTCCAGGTATAACCGCCTAAATAATCAAACATTCCCACTCCTTGTTCCTGTCCAGTTTCTCCGGTAGAAGCTCTGATTTTAAGATCGTCGATGACGCCGGTAAGCGGTTTAAAAAACTTTTCATCTGAAATTCTCCAACCTAAAGAAACACCTGGAAAGAATCCCCAACGATCTCCTTTGGGATATAAATAGGATGCATCATATCTTCCTAATAACTCAATTATGTATTTATCGTCGTAACTATAATTAAATTTACCAATATAGCCTACTCGTGCCTGATAGTTCCAACCATCTGCGAAAGAGTTTAATTGATCAAATTCTAATAGCGGTAAATAATCATTAGATGGGTTAGTTCCCATTTGTTGATAATCCTGCTCAAAATCAGAGCGTTCGTAAGCAGCCATCGCAGAAAATGAATGTTTATCGATCTTCTTGGCGTAATCTAATTTTATTTGAGAGAATGTACTAATATCTTCTCGCTCTGCCTGATATCTCCAACCAGCGTCAGATCCTCCTGTAGCATTATAAGTATCGTTGGCTTCGTCGTAAGTAAACACATCATATCTGTATTGAAAGCCATCAAATTTATTATTACTGAAGTTGTAAGAATAGGTTCCTCTTGCTTTTAAGCCGAAAGAAAATTCATATTCAGCATATAAGTTTACATTCAGGTTTCTGGCAAAGTTATCTTTATATCCTACAATGTCCCTTTCAAATAACGCCGGATTTCTTGAAAAGTCCCTGGTATGATTAGGATATTCCGGATTATTATTAGCATACGGTGGTGTGGTTGGTAGGTTACTAAACAAGCCTAATATTGCAGAAAAATAGCCATCACCTCCCGGCAAACCAACATCATTTGTTTCTTCAATCCTACCACTAATTTGGGTCCCTATTTTTAACCTTTCTGCGATCTGCGATTCGATATTAGCCTGTAAATTTGTTCGCTCATACGCGAAATCATCTAATAAAGCTTCCTGATTTGTATTGGCTAACGATAGATAATAATTAGTTTTATCTGTTCCACCAGATACACTGGCATTGATATGATACTGTGGAACATTATCTCTCATAACAAAATCATAATAATCATAACTTTGATAACCAGGTAAGTTTCCCTCCTGCCATTTTTGCAATTCCTCTGGAGTAAAAACGGTATTGGGGTCACGGCCTTCGTTTTGTGCCGCTTCTACAAGACCTCTGGTATATTGTGCTGCATTAGCAAGATCTGGAAATCTGGTAAGATTTTGCCAACCGGTATACCCATTAATACTAATCTTTGGCTGATCTGTCTTTCTTCCTTTTTTAGTGGTTACCAGTACAACACCGTTTGAAGCTCTCATTCCATACACCGCAGCAGAAGCATCCTTAAGAATAGTAATACTTTCTATATCTTCCGGGTTTAAAGAATTAAACATGTCGTTCCCTGAATTTCCGGTAGACTGCAACCAGTCGCGACCATTATCGCCACCATAAGGGATCCCATCGATTACATAAAGAGGATTTCCCATATTTCGAATTTCCAAGGAAGCACCGCGACCCGGACGTGCATCCTGAGCTCTTACAGAAACCCCCTGAATTTTACCGGCCAACGCCCCAGCGGTAGTCGTTGAAGTTGTACGAGAAATATCATCAGATTTAATGGTGCTAATGGCACCCGTTACATCCTTTTCTCTTTTGGTACCATATCCTACTACCACAACCTCATCCAATGCCTCTTCATTAGGTTGAAGGCTAATCTCGTAATAAGATTCGGTTGTTAATTCAATTTCCTTTTCTAAATATCCTATATAAGACACTAAAAGGATCTGATCTTTTCCCTCTTGAATACTAATTTCAAATTCCCCATCAAAATTAGTAACTACTCCGTTAGAAGTACCTTTTAATAACACCGATGCTCCCGGTAAAGGTAAACCTGAGTTGTCCATTACCACACCAGAAATTTCTCGTTCCTGGGCGATAATAATTTGCGATAAAAGCGCAAAAAATAAAAAGCAAACTACTTTTAGCTTTTGCGATTGTAGTAAAATTTTATACATATAGTTAAAAATTTAATTGAAAATGACTCGTTATTTTTTTAACAACATCATCGAAAGAAAGAAATCGATTTCGATGATTATCATTTACAATATTCTCCATTTTTAACCTTTTATAAAGGATAAGATTTGTCCAGAAAAAGGGTGTTTTCTAGCAAATTTTATTAATTCACCAATCTCAAGGGGGTATTTTCGGCATTCTCAAAATAAATGAAGGAGAAAATTAACATTTAATAAAAACTGAACTATAAAATGGAAGCAGAATCCATTTCCTGCAATTTTCTAAATTCATTTTTAAAACCTGGGCAATAAACTTCTTATACGGAATAGAATACTTCTATTTAGCTATACATTCCTGAATTCATGTCTTTTTCTAACGCTTTTAAAGTGAAATGCTATAAGAAATGGTAAATGCATTTAGCATCGATTAAGTCAGAATTTCTATAAAAATCATAAGTGTTTTTTTTACATTTATAAAAATTTTGCTAAAATCCAATCTCTTATACATCAATAAGAAAACGATTTCGCAATATTCTAAAACCAGGACTATGAAGATGATAATTACTATTACTTTTTGTTTTTTAAACATAGTAGAGCCCCTATACTCCCAAGAAGCAATTGATAACGTACCCCGGCAAGCATTAAATTTTCATCTCCTAAATGTTGAAAATGGACTTTCGAGTAATTCTATAAATGATATTGTTCAGGATTCTTTAGGCTTTATATGGATCGCTACAGAGGACGGACTGAACAGGTACGACGGATCTGAATTTTTGAAATTCAGAGAAAATACCGGATCCGATCAATATCAAATTGCAAATAATTCGGCACAGCGCTTAGCGTTTAAAGATCCCGAGGAACTTCTAATTGGTACTGATAAAGGCCTTAACGTATACAATACCCGTACAGGCCAAATGAAATTGATCAACCAAAAAGACGGATTACTTAATAATAGTATTAGTTCTATTTCTTTAACCTCTTCGGGAACTATTATTGTGGGTACCTATCGCGGCGGAATCCAACTATTCGATAAACATTATAAATTACAGAAAAAACACATCGATTATAGATCGATGACTTCCACAGAAATATCTTCATCACTTTTACAGCAGGATTCCATACTTTGGGTAGGCACTTTTAATAGCGGGCTAAATAAAATCGATTTCAAATCGGGGAAAGTCCTTAAAAAATATCAGTCGGAAAACAGTTTTTTAAACTCCTCGATCATTAACTGCTTATACGAAGATGATCAGCATAACCTTTGGATCGGAACACGAAATGGTATTTCAATAATCACCAGTACCGGTAAAAAAATTAATCTACAAGAAAATTTAAGTGATAATGATATTCTATCCTTTCAGGAAGATAGAAAAGGTAATATTTGGATCGGAACACGAAATGGAGGGCTAAATATTTTAAACAAATCTTTATTTTTTCAAAACCCCAATCAACCAATCATCAAAAAATTCTTACCGGCAAATGATGGCTCCAGTGTATATAACCGCTCTATCTATAAAATGAAGACCGATAAGGACGGCAAAGTTTGGATTGCCACTTCAACCGGTCTTAATTATGTAGACCCTGACGGAGAGATCGTTCATAATATTCAGCAAAAAGAAAAAAATGATAACTCCTTAATCCATAACCGCATTGGAACTTTGGCTAACGCATCTAACAACAATATCTGGATTGGAACAGATGGTGGGGGTTTAGACCTGTACAATCCCGATTCAAAAAAATTCACTCACTATACACATCTTGAAGACAATCCTAAAAGTTTAAGCAACAATTATATTTTGTCCATACTGGAAGATAAGCAGGAAAGGGTTTGGATTGGCACCTATCTTGGGGGGTTAAATAAGTTAGATAAGAATACTGGATACTTTAAGCACTACTTATTAGGTAAACCCAGTAATGGCAGTGATGTACGGGCTATCTTTCAGGATCATAATGATAATATTTGGGTAGGCACCAATCAAGGCGGCTTATACCTTTACAACAACCGGGAAGATGAATTTGACTATATCGAAATTCTTGGTAAGATTGATATTAGAGATATCGAAGAAGATGAAACCGGAAACCTTTGGTTAGGAACCTTTGGTACAGGGATCATTAAATTTGATCCTGAAACCAGTATTGCAGAATCTTTTAATTCTTCCAATACTAAAGGGATGACAAGTAACATTGTATTCGCTATTCATCCGGTTTCCAAAAATAAGATCATGGCCGGTACAAGGTATGGCGGCTTAATTTTATTAAATCCTGAATCTAAAAAAATTACCGTCTATACTGAAGAAGATGGACTTAGTAATAATACGATTACTGATATTGTTCAGGAAAATAAAGATTACATCTGGCTTTCTACCTACAGGGGGATTAATAGATTTAATCTTGAAAATGAAGAAATACTGGATATATCAAGCCTCAATAATATCCAAAAAGGAGGTTTTGGTGTTGGATGTCTTTTAATCTCTAACACAGGAACTATTTATGCCGGCGGCACCAATGGGGTGAATTATTTCAAACCCAAAGAGTTCTCTAAAAAAACCAAATCTTATCCTCTTATCCTTAAAGATCTTATCGTCTTAAATAAAAAGGTTTTTGCAAACGATGACAAAGACGCTATTTTAAAGACTTCGCTCCCCTACCAGTCTTCCATTACTTTAGATCACAACGAAAATACATTTTCGATAGACTTTGCCGCTTTAAAATTTCCAGAGGCCAATAATATCGAGTATCTCTATAAACTAAAGGGTCATAACGAATTTTGGATTAAAACTCAGGGAGTAGGATCGGCTAATTTTACCAATGTCCCGCCGGGAACATATGAGTTAGAAATTAAAACCGATTCACCATATAGTACTAACACCTCAAAAATATTATCAATTACTATACTGCCCCCATTTTGGGCAACATTCCCTGCTTATATCCTTTATATTCTTGCTTTTGGCTTAATTATTTTTGTCATTGGAAAGTACTATTCAGACCGCTTAAAACTGAACAACTCCTTAATTTTTGAGAAAAAACAACGAAAATTAGAACACGATCTTAACGAAGAGCGACTACGGTTTTTTACCGCATTTTCCCATGAGCTTAAAACGCCACTTACATTAATTATGGCGCCCGTAGAAAGTTTACTGGGAAAAGTAAATAAACAGGAAACTATTGAGCATCTCCATTTTATAAAGCGCAACGCCCAAAATTTGTATGGCCGCATAGATCGCCTGTTAGAATTTAGAAAAACAGAAGAAGGACTTAGTCAATTAATTATCGGGCAGCACAATCTTGAAAAACATATTGAGCAATGGACAAAAAATTATAAGCCCCTTGCTAAGGACAAAAAAATAAAGCTTTTGCTAAACATATTAACTCCGCTTAAAAAGTTTAAATGCGATTTAAACAAACTAGAAATCATATATAATAACCTGCTATCCAACGCCATTAAATACTCTAAATGGCAGGGAAAAGTAGCTATTGATGTTTTTATCGAAAACGAGAAACTTAAAATAAAAGTAAGCAACCAGGGAATCGGTATTAAGGAAGAAGATATTAATCAAATTTTTGATTGGTATTACCGGGCCGATAATAGTCTTAGAAAAAAGGGTTCGGGTATTGGATTAGCACTGTCAAAACGTTTTGCTGAACTGCATCAGGGAAGGATTCAGGTAAAAAGTGAAAGCAAGGGCATCACTCAATTTACATTAAGTATCCCTGCTAACCTGCAAATCAATAAACAACATACGCAGATTGAAGAAAAAGATCCCGAAAATAAACTGGCTAAAGAAAGTTTCCAACAACCGGTGATTCTTGATAAGAAAGAAAAACAACTGGCCGGTAAGAAAGACAAAGAAATTATTTTAATAATAGACGATAATCCTGAAATTCTAATGTATCTGGATAATATCCTTAAAGATGACTTTGACCTGATTCATTCGCACGATGGAGAGGATGGCATTAAAAAAGCCATAAAACATGTGCCCGATTTAATCCTGTCTGATGTGATGATGCCAAAACTAGACGGTATTCAATTATGCAATCAATTAAAAAAACATCATATCACCAGCCATGTTCCTATTATCTTATTAACGGCAAAAAGCAATACCGAAAGTATTTCTTCCGGGTTTTCAGAAGGGGCAGATGATTATGTTACCAAGCCATTTCATCCCAACTTGCTAAAAACAAGAATAAAAGCCTTACTTGAAAACCGTAAAAAATTACAGGATTTTTTATTGAACGGAAATTCAGGCGTACAACAACATTCATTCTCTGAGAAAACATCCGGAATTATTGATGCTGAAAAGCAATTTCTATTTAACATAGAAGAGCTTATTCTAACCGGCTGTCCTGAAACAAAAGTGAATACCGATTACCTGGTTAAAGAACTTGGGATGAGCAGAACTTCTTTATATCGCAAAATTAAAGCGATTACAGGACAAAGTATCAATGAATTTATTCGTGATACCAAACTAAAAAAAGCAGCCAAACTTATTTATCAGGAAGATTACCTGGTCACTGAAGCCTCTTTCGAAGTAGGTTTTAGTAGCATAAAATATTTCAGGAAGGTATTTAAAGAAAAATACGGGTATAACCCGTCTGAATTCAAATCTGGTGCTGCACAGCTATAAACATTTCACATGACGCGATAAAAGCTTAAGATTGTTAAAAATCGATAGAAAATTTGCGCTGGATTAATTCAAAATAAGGCGATCTAAAAAGTTCATTGTCGTGAGCCCGAATTAAGCCTTTATACCCCAACCCGATTCTAAACGAGTTTTTGGTAATTTCAGGAGCGCCTTGTTGTAGCTACATATAAACCTCTATATGAATTTCAACCTAAAAATGATATAGATTCTAAAAACCACACTCAGGAGTTTTGCCAGCATCCATTCAAGAAGAGATTCTTTTAAGGTGAAGATAACTGCACTCATATTACGATAATACGAGCCTATTAAAACCTTCTAAAATCAATATTATACCCTTAACAAAAAAATTAGAGATTAGGCATATCATTTAGAAAAAGACTTTTTTATATGCCAAGTAAAATCAAATTTTAAGCGCTAAATCATTTTTTTATACCTCCCATAAGCTACTTCACCTCCTTAATAAGCTTGGCCGATATCCTATACAAGTATAAAAAAATTCAATATATCGTATCAGTATTTCTCATAATGTATCAAAAAGCCCAAAAATTAAGATTTTTTTAAAGTTTGAACGGTATTAGTGATAGAATGACACAATTTGAACATTTCAAACGGAGCTAAAATTATAATTTGGACGAAAGATTAATGATTTATCAGTATTTAAACCTATAAATTATTAAATGTACTAACAACACGTAAAATAATTACAAATCAATCAAACGACTAACAGGCAAGCGGAATGGAAATAAATATCGGAATATGATAATCTATTCGATCCAATTTCACCAGAGCACGGGTAAGACTACTCCCGTAGCATCACTCTGGTATAACAAACGGTAAAAGGGAAATCGCAGTAAACTACCCCAGGAAAAATTCAATAATATACCAGCCAAACTTGCTCTATTTCCTGAATCCTAAAAGCTACCGAAATCGATTGAAATCTAATAAAACCTACATATAAACTAATCCATTATAAGTAAGTATATCAGAATGATCACGCAAAACAATCAAAATTAACCAAAGCTTAAAATATGAGAAAATTTTTACTTTTACTATGCTGCCTTTTTAGTATAGTGGCATCATCGCAAGATGCCATTACCATAACGGGAAAAGTGCTGGATGCCGAAACCCGAATGCCCATACCGGGAGCAAACATTATAGAAGTCGGAAAGAATAACGGCGCGATAACCGATTTTGACGGTAATTTTGAAATTGAGGTTTCCCCTACTTCAACATTAGAAATAAGCTATATAGGATACCTAACCAAAAGTGTCCCTGCGAATAAGGAGATAGATGAAATTTTACTAGAGGTAAATGCAGAGTCTCTGGATGATGTGGTGGTCGTAGGTTATGGAACCCAGAAAAAATATTCGGTTATTAGTTCGGTTTCAACAATAGAGCCCGAAGAATTACAAAACAGTTCTTCGCGCTCTGTTAGTAATAATCTTGCTGGACGACTTGCAGGGGTTATCGCCGTACAGCGCTCTGGAGAACTGGGCTATGATAACGCCCAATTTTGGATACGGGGAATTTCATCTTTTGCCGGTAATTCTGCACCACTGGTACTGGTAGATGGCATTGAAAGATCGCTTAATAATATCGATCCGGCTGAAATAGCAACATTTTCGATATTAAAAGATGCTGCGGCCAGCGCCGTATATGGGGTTAGAGGTGCCAATGGTGTTATTTTGATTACAACTAAAAGAGGAAAAATTGGTAAACCTCAACTAAATGTAAGATATGAGCACAGTATTACCCAGCCGGTACACCTTCCAGAATTTGTTGGTGCCGTAGATTATTTGGAGTTATTCAATACTATTGCGCGTGAAGAAGGTACCACACCCCCGTTTTCAGAAGAAAGAATTGAAAACATAAGAGCGGGCAATGATCCGGATCTGTATCCAGATGTAAACTGGTTAGATGAGATCACCAAAGACTTTGCTTCAAACGACAGGGTAAATCTTACGATCTCTGGCGGAAGCGAACTGCTTCGTTATGCCTTTGTCGCTTCCTATTATAATGAACAGGGTATCATTGAAAGAGATCCATCACAGGAATGGGATTCTTCTCCTAATCTTGATCGTTACAATTTAAGGTCGAATGTTGACTTAAATGTTACTCCAACCACACTTTTCAGGGTTAGTATAGGAGGATATCTTCAGGACCTCAAAAGAGCTCCGCAATCTGTAGACGACTTATTCAATCTCGCTTTTGAAACACCGCCATACCAACACCCTATCCAATACTCATCAGGAGAAATACCGGTGCAACCAGAAAGATCAAATCCCTGGGCACTGGCCACACAAACCGGATATGAACGCCAAAGTGCGAGTAAACTGGAGTCTCTATTTTCCGTAGAACAAAAGTTAGATTTTCTATTAAAAGGTTTAAAAACAACCTTTAAGTTCTCGTTTGACCGTTATAATGCGAATAGTGTGACCCGAAGAAAAAATCCAGATTATTTCAACCCGGCTACGGGTAGGCTTGATGACGGTTCTTTAGATCTTACCATTTACAGCTACGGGCAGGATTTCCTTGGATATGAAACGGGATCTGATTGGGGAGACAAAGCGGTTTATATAGAGGGCCGACTGGAATACTCCAATAATTTTGGAGATGAAAACCAGGTAGATGGCCTATTATTATATAATCAGCGTAATTATGACAATGGCGATAGGTTACCCTATCGAAACCAGGGGTTTGCCGGTCGTTTATCATATTCCAAAAAAAGAAGGTATATCGCCGAGTTTAACTTTGGATACAATGGATCTGAAAACTTTGCTAAAGGAAAACGTTTTGGCTTTTTCCCATCGGTAGCGGCTGGATGGATTATTTCAGAGGAGCCCTTTATGGACAAATTAAACGAGAGCATTTCTAATTTAAAAATAAGAGCCTCATATGGTCTGGTAGGAAATGACCAGTTAAGCGGCCGACGCTTCCCATATATAACGACTATTAACGAGACCAACGGGTATAGATGGGGTGTTAATAATGATTATTATAGATCTGGAAGATGGGAAGGCGATTATGGTGTTCCAGACTTAACCTGGGAAACAGTAGCCAAAGCAAATTTAGGTATCGAACTTGGCTTATGGAATAGCATCAACTTAAGAGCTGATATCTTTAAAGAACAAAGAAGGGATATTTTCCAACAACGACGAACAGTACCGGGTTCTTCAGGCTTTGTAAACAATCCCTGGGCCAATTACGGTAAAGTAGACAATCAGGGATTCGAATTATCGCTTGATGTTAACAAACAGTTTTCTCAAGACTTGTTTATTAAAGCCTGGGGAAACTTCAGTTATGCCCATAATGAAATCATCGAACAGGACGAACCAAAAGCTTTAATTGGTACCAGCAGATCTTCGACCGGCAAACCTGTCGGACAAATTTTTGGACTGGTGGACGACGGACTTTTCACAAATGAGGACTTTGAGAATATTGACGAAGGAATCTTAAAGGACGGAGTTCCCGAGCATACGTTTGGCCCGGTACGCCCCGGAGACATTAAATATAAAGATTTAAACGGGGACGGCAGGATAACCGGCCTGGACGAAACGGCTATAGGAGGAACTTACACTCCTGAAATCGTATATGGATTTGGAATCAATACCCAGTATAAAAATTTTGATATCGGGTTATTTTTCCAGGGGAATGCCAGAACAGATCGTATGATCGGAGGCCAGTATTTTATACCGGGTACGGGAGCCGCTGCTTTGGGTAACATTTATTCAAATGTAGATGATAGATGGACGGTTGAAAATCCCAGCCAGGATGTCTTCTGGCCCAGACTATCCAATCAAACCAATGCAAATAATGGCATGGCTTCTACGTGGTGGTTAAGGAATATGAGCATGTTACGTTTAAAAAATGCCGAAATAGGATATCTACTCCCTCAAAAGTTTATCGAAAAAGTAAATATGAAAACGGCCCGTTTTTATATAAGGGGTAATAACCTCCTGACTTTCTCCTCATTCGATCTTTGGGATCCGGAAATAGATACTTCTACAGGTTTCAGGTATCCGCCAATTCAGGCTTTCACCGCTGGAATCGATATCAATTTTTAATTAAAAAACGATAAAATGAAAAATATAACATATACGATAATCCTCATCATCTGCGTACTATCTTTTTCTTGTACCGATTATTTAGACAAGGCCCCGGAAGATCAGCTAACCCTTGAGAAGGTTTTTAATGATAAAACCAGGACCGAAGATTGGCTGGCGGGAATTTATTCCAGTGTGCCAGATCCATATTTTGCCATGCTTAAAGATATTGGATATGATGCTTTGGGCGATGATATGGCACCCTCTACGGGATGGGAACAGTTTGGCTGGAACGTGATAGCCAAGCAAACAGGCAATTGGAGCCCCTCCTCTTCCTGGGATAGTAATTACTGGGACATCCTACCCAAACGTATCAGGTCTGCTTTTATTTTTATAGAAAATGTTAGGCCGCTACCCTCCCAAAAGGTTACAGAAGAAGATGTTGAAAATATGAGAAATGAAGCCCGCTTCCTTGTCGCCTATTATTACTGGCTGTTGATAGAAGCTTATGGCCCCGTTCCATTTACTGATAAGATCGTTACGGCCGATGAGAACTTATTAAAAGAGCGAAGACCATTTGACGAAATCGTAGCCTGGATTGACAACGAGCTCAAAGAGGTTTCCAACGAATTACCCGATAGCTATTCCGATGGTTCAAAATTTGGTAGAGCGACCTCTGTAATGGCCCTGGCAGTAAGAGCAAGAATGTTATTATTTGCTGCCAGTCCTCTGGTTAATGGAAATAAAGACTATGATGGTTTTGTAAATAGCCTTGGTGAACCTTTATTTAATACAACGTATGATCCTCAAAAATGGGTTAAAGCTGCAGACGCATGCAAAGAATTAATTGACGTAGCCCATACTGCCGGTCATGACCTCTATTATGAGTATAATGAAGACGGATCAATAGACCCATTTCTTTCATATCAAAATATGATGTTTAGAAAGACAACAGATGGCAATAAAGAAATACTATTTGCCCGTCCGGATAATAATCACTGGGAATACGACAAGCATGCACAACCACGAGGTACGGGAGGAAATGGCGGCCTTGGTATCACTCAATCACTGGTAGATGCCTTCTTTATGGAGAATGGATTACCTATTGATGATCCTAACTCTGGTTATAAGGAAAAAGGATTTTCAGAAGAGGCCGAATATCGCAATACCAACTGGATAGAAGTTCAGGGAAATCAGGAGGGAAAAGAAGGACAGGTGACCTTGCCCGATACCTATAATATGTATACCCATCGTGAGCCTCGTTTCTATATCTCAGTGTTATATAACAGGGCCTGGTATAGAAGAGAGAACCGTACTACGCGATTTATGCTGGGGGAATGGGATGGTGGTCCAACCCACGATGCACCACAAAATGGGTATTTGGTTAGAAAAAAAGTACATCCAGATCATGATCCAAGGGCAGGAATCAATCCATATCGACCAGGAATTTTATATCGTTTAGGGGAAGCCTATCTAAATTATGCAGAAGCTTTAAACGAATCTGATCCTGGAAATCCGCAAATTCTGGAATATGTTAACCTTATACGAGAGCGAGCAGGAATTCCTGATCTTCCGGCTGGAATGACTCAAGCCCAAATGAAAGAAGCCATACGAAGGGAACGCAGGGTGGAATTAAACTGTGAATCGGGTATACGATATAGAGATATACGAAGATGGAAAATTGGTGAAGAAACACTAGACAGGGATTTTTATGGGATGAATTTCTTTGGTACCGAATATTGTGACGAAGAAAATAACCCCGATTGCTTCTTTCAAAGAACCGTTTATCAAACACGTAGGTTCTCTAAAAAGAACTACTGGGTTCCTATCCATCAAACGGAAATTGATATCAATCCCGATTTAGTTCAAAATCCGTTCTGGTAATTAAAAAACAATTAACAACTAAAAAATTATAAATAATCAAGTAAAGTAAATCGTTTTAGCTAATTTTTATATTTTTATAGTTCAGGATCAACCGATTTCCAGGTTGATCCGCTATTTAAAAATAAAACGAAATCCGAATACCCTAATTAAAACTAAAATCATGGACGACAAAAAAGAGAAAAAAACCTTCTCAAGAAGGAAGTTTATATCCCGAACCGCCACTGTTGCTGCCGGGATAAGCATTGTTCCAAGGCATGTTCTTGGAGGAGTTGGATATACGGCTCCCAGTGATGCGCTAAATATTGCAGGTATTGGCGTAGGCGGAATGGGAGCTGCTAACCTGGGAAATATAACTGGGCAAAATATTGTAGCCCTTGCAGATGTAGACTGGAAATATGCAGCCGGAACCTTTAACAGGTATCCCAAAGCTAAGAAGTATAAAGATTATCGAAAGATGTTCGATGATATGAGCAAAGATATTGATGCTGTTGTGATTGCCACTCCGGATCATACTCACGCGATAACAGCTGCAGATAGTATGAAATTAGGCAAGCATGTGTATCTTCAAAAGCCACTTACCCATTCTATTTATGAATCACGTTATTTAACCCAATTAGCAAAAGAAACTGGAGTAGCCACGCAAATGGGAAATCAGGGACATTCTGGTGAAGGCACTCGATTATTCGCCGAATGGATACAAAATGGCGAAATTGGCGACCCGATAGAAGCCCATTCCTGGACAAATCGTCCTATATGGCCCCAGGGACTGGAACGACCAAAAGAGCAACCTCCTGTTCCCGCTACCCTGGATTGGGATCTTTTTATCGGTCCTGCTAACTACAGACCTTATCATCCTTCGTATACCCCATGGAACTGGAGAGCATGGTGGGATTTTGGAACCGGCGCTTTAGGCGATATGGGATGCCACCTGATAGATCCGGTGTATTTTGCCCTAAACCTGGGACAGCCTATCGCCTTCGAGGGAAGTTCTTCACAGGTCAATACTGAAAGTGCCCCGATAGCCGAAAAGGTGACCTACTATTTCCCGGAAAGAAAAAAACTGAAAAACATAAAAATGCCCGAACTCAAATTTACCTGGTATGACGGCGGTTTATTACCAGAACGACCTGAAGGTATGATCCCGGGAAAAATTATGGGAGACGACGGCGGCGGAGCTATGGTTGTAGGAACTAAAGGAACCATTATTTGTAGTACTTACGGTCGCGATCCCTATATCGTAGGCAGGGAAAACGATCCTCCAAAGGTTAAAAAAACCATCCCACGTGTTTCCACCAGTCACGAAATGGATTGGGTTAGAGCCTGTAAAGAACCTAAGGGAAGCCGTACGGAAGCCAGTTCTAATTTTATGTATTCAGGACCATTTAATGAAGTGGTGGTGATGGGAGATCTGGCCGTGCGTTTACAGGATTTAAAGAAAAAACTGGAATGGGATGCCGAAAAAATGGAAATCACCAATATCAATGATAACGAAGAAATTAGGGTGGTAACTTCTGATAAGTTTACCGTGGTAGAAGGGGATCCTAAATTCGATACCCAGTATGCTACAATTAATGCAAAACAGGCATCACAAGAGTATATCAAACATAATTACAGAGAAGGTTGGAAATTATCATAATAACAGGTTGTATATAAATATAGAAGAATGAAAAGAAAAATAAGCTCATCAGGAATTACAAAAACGATCAATTTGCAGTTGGCAGCGCTTTTTATATCAGGTACTGTGCTGATAGGCTGTGGAGAAAGCAAAAAGAAATCATCAGACGAAGAGACGGTCGATACGGCAGCAAATACTGAAGAAACAGTTGCGGCTACCTCTCCCAATCAACTATCCGAAAAAGAGAAAGAAGAGGGTTGGAGATTATTGTTTGACGGTAAAAGCACCGATGGTTGGCGAGGCTACCTTAAAGATTCTTTCCCTGAAAAAGGATGGATCATTGAAGACGGAGCCTTAAAAGTTCAGGGTGCAGGTACCGGAGAAGCCGGTAATGGAGGAGATATCATCTTTGATGAGGAGTTTAAAGATTTTGAACTTTCCCTGGAATGGAAAATTTCGGAAGGAGGAAACAGCGGAATTTTCTATTTAGCAGAAGAGATAGAAGGAGAGCCTATTTTCACTTCGGCTCCTGAAATGCAGATTCTTGATAACGACAGGCATCCGGATGCCAAATTAGGTAAGGATGGCAACAGGCAGGCGGGCTCTTTATACGATTTAATACCTGCCAGGCCACAAAATGCTAAACCTGTAGGAGAATGGAATAAAGTGTCTATTCTTGTATACCGGGGAACTGTTGTACATACCCAAAACGGCGAAAATGTTGTGGAATATCACTTATGGACCGATGAATGGAAAGAAATGATTAAAGACAGTAAGTTTAAAGACTGGAAGAGTTTTCTAAATGCCGGAGGGGATGATAAAAAAGGCTATATCGGACTTCAGGATCATGGCGATGATGTATGGTTTAGAAATATAAAAATAAAAGAGCTATAAGAATCATAAACCGTTTATTATCATAAAATAGCAACACAAAAGCCTTACAGAAAATGTAAGGCTTTTGCATTTCAATGAAGTAGAAAAATAATCAATCCATATTCCAAATAGCTAAAAAACGTTCTTTAAACGCTAATGCTTCATCTTTAGAATGACCATCTTCAATATATAGCTTCATGGATAAGATTCTTTTTTGTCCACTGGGATGTGAGAACACTTCTCCTCCAAATATCTCCTGAAGTATTTCAAAATCACCTTGAATCAATTTGAATTTTTCCGGCTTTTTAAGATGAATCAAATGAATTGCGATCAGATCTGCCAGATACTCGGCTTTTTGATAATCGTTGGTGCTATTTCCCTTTGGAATAGTCGCTGCAAGATTAAAAATCTTCGCCTGAGGGAGCGTTGCCATATGAGCTACTTCATGAGTAAGAGCAAAGAGCTGAATGGCTTCATTTTCTAAATCAATCAATCCCTGACTCACTTCTAAATAATCCGAAGCAGCACCCGCATCAATATTTACATCTTCAGCATTAATATGAATTTCTTGTGGAGGATTCACATCAGGAATATCCTTAAACAGCGGAATGACCGAATCTTTATATAAGCTTATCAGCTTTTCTTCTTTGGTTTCCGATTGGGACTCCGGATTGGATGAATCCTCATCATTGCTCTGATTTTCGGAATGATGCTCATCACAAGCCCATAAAATTCCGAGAAGAAGAAGCAAAAAGTATTTATTCATTCTTATTATTTTATAAAAAAAGCAAGCATTCCAGAGGAATACTTGCTTTTTTTGCTATGGCTAATCTTTATTATTCTGCGTAGTAAGTGAAGGTTTTATCTACTGTAGCTGCGCCATCATAATAAGAATATGAAGCACTAACAGGATAACCATCTTCATTGTACTCATAAGGGATTGTATCATCAGCCAATGTTCCACTAATTGGGTTATTCTGATTTACTGATTGGATACCTACATTTATTGCAGCATATGCAGATGGATATAACTCAATAAAAGGATTGTTTTTATCATCATACTCAGCAGTAGAAACTAATCCATATTGGTTTTCTTCAATTACATTCCCATTTTCGTAAACGAATTTATTTTCACTCAAATCATCATCATCAGTATGATCAATTCTTTTCTCTATGGCTAAATCACCATTTTCATTATAAATATACTCATAAGTATAAACGAGATTGTCATCAATGGTGGTTTCAGCACCTACGATCTTACCATCCTCATAAGTATAGGTAGTTTCTTCATTTTTGGCTTCTACCTGAAGTGCAATGACTTGATTTTTATCATCGTAAACAAAAGAAGAAACTGTTGTTTCTGTACCATCAATTTCTTCAGAAATTTCAGAAACAAAGTTTGCCTCGTTATATGAATAAGTTTTCACTGAAGTTCCGAAAAATAAATCAACAACGGTATAAGTTTTTAGTTTTGTACCACTACCTACTTCTCCGCGTACGTTTACGGTTACCGTATATTCTTTTTCTGTACCATCTTCTGCAGTAACGGTAAAAGTTTTGGCTTCACCATCCACAAAATCTACCTGTTCTCCAGATGCAGGAGTAATCGTTGCTCCTTCAGAAATCGCAATATTCGGAATGATATCTTCTAAGGATGTTCCAAAAGGAACGCTTACAGTGATATTGGTACCAAGATCATAGTTAATATCGCTTTCATTAACATTATTAAACGTAAGACTGAAATCTGTAATTTCAGCCAATGAAGAAGGCTGTACAGCATTATCATCATCACTTGAGCAGGAGGTCAAGGCTATGGCGATAAAAGCAAAAATAATTGAAAATGTTTTTTTCATGATTAAATGTTTAAGGTGTTTAGGTTATCTTAGGTTTATATACTTAGGTAAGCTGCAAGATAAAATCAGCCCCACCCAAAAGTTTTTCAGATTATAAATCAGGATTATTAATAATGGCATCGTTGGGGAGCAAAAGCGTATACCGCTCATCTCCTTCTTCTAACGTATAGCTATTACCATTATAGGTTTTTCGTATTTCCGGTTGTGTGGTTCTTCTTAGGTCATTCCATCGATGTCCCTCAATGGCAAATTCTCTTCTACGTTCTTTTAAAATTTCGGTCAACAGGCTTTCATTATCCAGCGTATTTATAAAATCTTGGTATGCTGAAAATCCAGATGGGGTATACCTGTTCTCCGCAAAATCAAGTAGTGTCTCTTTGGCACTATCCGTTTGATTTAAATGAGCGAGAGATTCAGCTATAATAAAGTATAACTCCGATGTCCTGTAACTCACTTTAAATTTATTTTGTGCACTTTTCTTAGAGTGATATCGGCCATCATTATACTGTTCAAAATAAAGCGAAAACCTCAAATCTGATTCCGGATCATAGGCTGCTATCAAATCATCAGATATACTTGCTTTTGCTACAAGCTCCAGATCAGCTATCTTTTCCAGGGCTAAAATGGATTCCACTGAGTTATATTCTGACGGCATTATGGATGCATTATCATTAAGATTTTGAATATCAGCTTTTATGCTTAATGCTTCTTTCGAAAAGGCTATGGCTTCTTCCCAGTCTTGTTGATACAAGGCTACCCGGGCCCGAAATGCCAGTACTGCTATTTTTGAAAATCTGTAATTTAGTCCTTCCTCCTGTTGGCTCACCTTCACTAAAGCTTGTGCTTGTTCAAGATCAGTCAAAATTTGTGTATAGACGTCTTCCAAAGATTTTTTTGGATAGGCTTTTTCGGCATCATACTCGGTAACTATAGGTACTGCCGGTTCTTCGTTTGTAGCATTCTTATCATAAGGTTTTGCGTATAAATTAACCAGTTCAAAATATTGCATGGCTCTAAGTGCATAGGCCTCACCCACTAACTGGTCGATACTGTGTTGATCGCCTTCGATGTTATTCTGATTTTCTATAATATGATTACAGTAGAAAATAATAGTATAAAAACTGCCATATGGAAAAGATCTGGTAAGCGGACTCGCATTGCGATCATTCCATATAAAAATGTCTTCATATTGCTCAATTCCGGAAGCATTTGGATTTAATCGAAGCTCATCACTGCGATAGCTGGTTAGAATCTTACCAAGATTAGTGATCGAATATGCAGAAGTTAGAAAACTTCTATAATCTTCTACGCTTTTTGGAATGACCTGACCTACCGGTTGTACTTCCAAATAATCATCACAGGAAGTAAGGCCAATTATTAATGTAAAAAAGTAAAGTAGCTTTTTCATAGTACGGTGTTATAATCAGTATTATAAAGAGAGATTAAATCCTGCCGAGATAATTTTCGGAATAGGTTGTGCGTATAAGCTGCCATAAGTTTCAGGATCAAAGTACCCGTCGTAATCGGTTCCGATCACAAACATGTTTCGGGCTTCCAGATTAAAATTTAAACCTGAAATTCTCAGTTTTTCCAGTTGCTTCTTAGGGAGTGCATAGCTTAACCGAATACTACTAATTCGTATATAGGAAATATCTTTAAGCCATATATCCAGGTCTTTATAGGTATTCCCGGCATCGTAGGTATTGTACCAACTGTACAGCAGATTGGTATTGAATCCTGGCGAATTTGCTCCAATCAATGCAGGATATTTTCCTGTACCCGCTTTTAAAATATCCGTATTATAATTAGAACCCGGCTGAGCCTGAGTAGGGTTGTAAGTAGGCTCAGCTCTTACGGTTTGTTTAATATTGAAATTGGTTAAAACCCGAAGATCAAATTGTTTATACGAAAAGGTGTTTCTAAAACCACCGGTAAACTTTGGCATCCCATCGCCCGCATAGGTATATAAGTTTCTGTGATCCTCTCGTGATAACTGACTTCCATCTACTCCTTCTTCCAGATTATAAAACTCTACCGCAGTTACTTTTCTTCCGTTTTTCCAGAATAATGGTAGGCCATTACTATCCAGCCCGGCTGTTTTTAGCGCAAAAATAGCCCTAACACTATGGCCCTTTAAAGAAGGCTTCAGGTTGTTTTCCGGTATTTCAATATCTTCAACCACACTTTTATTATGCGCGATATTCAGTCCGCTTGTCCATCTAAAATTCGGGGTGTTGATATTGGTGGTATTAATCGATAACTCATATCCCTTATTACTTACCGTAGCCCAGTTTGTACTTATAAAGTTATAACCGTTCTCCAGGGGAATCGATCGTAAACCTATTAGATCTGTACTCTTTCTGGAATAATAATCTCCGGTTAGAAAAACACGATTATTAAACAGGCTCAAATCAAAACCGATGTTAGAAGATGTCGTTTTTTCCCATCTCAGGTTAGGGTTAGGTGCATTGGTTGCTCGTATAGCTTCTTCATTGGTTCCCGGAAGTATCGAGACATTATCATATTGACCCACAACAAAAGGAGAAGTGGATTTGTCGATATTTCCCTGCACCCCGTACGAAGCTCTAAGTTTAAGCATATCTATAGCATCAATATTTGCCATAAAATCCTCCTTATCTAAATTCCATGAACCTGCAAAAGACCATATTGGCAGGTATCGATATTTAGGGTTTACACCAAATAAGTTAGAGCCATCATATCTTAAACTCCCAAATACGGTATATTTCCTGTCCAGGGTATAGGATGCAGTTCCATAGAATGATGCAAAAACATTCTCATTATAGGTCTTTTTATAGGTATCGAATAACGAATTCTTCAAAGCCAATTCATTAATAATTGGAATGGTAGTGAGCGTATTCGAATTAAAACCAAATCCTTTGGTATGGATCTCAGTATGCTTGTTTTGTCTGAACTCGGTTCCTAACATCAGATCCAGCTCATGCCTTTTATTAAAAGTAGTGTTATAATTTGCCGTTGTTTTCCAGTTATACTGAAACACATCGGCGTTCCAGTTTTGGATAATTCCGCCTTCCGGCATATAATAATCATAGCCACCACTCACGCTGTATCTTGATTGCTGACGATATTTACGTGTATAATAACTGTTTTTATCGCTTACCTTTTCTGTACTATTAAAATCTAGTTGTAGCCCTAGTTGCGTAGAAAATTTTAAGTCCTCATTAAAATCATAATCAATATTAAAAATTGATTTCAATGAATTTGCTTTATACTCATGCGCTGTATTTCTTCGTTCTTCAAGAACATTATAATTAAGATTTAGATCTGAGCGTTCTACCAGATCCGGATCATACACATAATTGCCGGCGGCATCGGTTAATCTAAGGTATGGATTGGCATGCCTGGCATAATACGCCGGGTTTGTATAAGCATCAGCCCCAGATATATAAGATGAGGTTCTGTTTTGGCTTCCAAATAAGGCCACTCCAACCTTTAATTTATCGGTAATCGAAAAATTATCTTTAAGGGTTATATTAAAACGCTTTTGACCAGTGCCAATAGTTGTTCCCTGTTCATCAAAAAGGCCGGCAGAGAAATAATAATCATTATTTTCACTACCCCCAGAGATACTAAGCGTATACTGCTGATTTACGGCCATTTGGTATAACTCCTTTCCCCAGTTGGTATTCACGTTTCTAAGCTCATTAATGGCGTTTTGAGCTACTGAAGAAATGGCGTCGAACCCATTATTCTGAAAAATATCGTACTGATTATAATTATTTAAAATTCGGGCAACCGCTCCCCTGTTTTGCTGATAGGTAAGATCTGGTCTGCTAGCCAGGTAAAGTTCTAAATCTACCTTTTGCGAAGCATTCAATAAATTTAGTTTGCTAAAGTCTGGTCGTTGCGTCACAAATACATTGGCATTCGTATTTATACGCATTGCCCCTCTCTTACCTTTTTTACTGGTAATGACAATTACGCCATTTGCCGCACGGGCTCCATAAATTGAAGTGGCCGAGGCATCCTTCAACACGGTGATACTTTCTATATCTCCGGGATTTAATCCCGCGATAGGCGAAGATTGAAGGTTATCAATATTATCTTTATCTCTAAAATCTTCCGGAATATCATCGCCCTGTAACGGAATTCCATCAAGTACCCATAGCGGATCTGAAGAACCATTTAGCGTAGCGATACCACGAATCGAAATTTTCGAGGCAGCACCGGGAGCACCCGTGGTAGGCTGTACCATTACCCCTGGTAACTGTCCGGTTAACATCTGGTCTACCGTTGCCACACCAGCCTGCTCAATTTCTGCTACATCAACCTTCGCATAAGCCGATGTCGCCTTCCTTTTTTCAATTTTCTGATATCCAGTGATAATAACCTCATCAAGATTCTCTGAACTTTCTTTTAGAGTGATCCTTAAATTTTTAGTGTTATTCCCAAGTTCAATGGTTTTAGATTCAAATCCCATATACGAAATCACCAGGGATTTAATATTAGGATCGACCCTTAGTTCAAAATTTCCATCAAAATCGGTGGTTGTCCCCAGCATAGCTCCCTGCAGGATGCCTTTCTCGTCGGTTTGATTTCCAACCATTGAAGAGGATACGTAAACAGAAGCCCCGGCAATGGGCATTTCTGGTTTTCCCCCAACCACCGTACCGGTTACCAGAACCTGATCCTGGGCAATAAGTGCCAGTGGCATAAATATTAAAAAGTAGATTAATCTTTTCATTATCTAATTATTGAGATTGTATTCTATACGAGATATTAGATCTCTATAGTGTGCTTTAGTTAATTCGTCTCCTTTGTTTTTCTTCTTCTTAAGAAGCTTTAGTATTTTTTCCAGCGCATATCTTTTACTGGTACTGGCATCAGAAACCCTTGGGATATAAGAGAAATGAACATTTTTAAAATTCCTGTCGTTATCAGAAAGCGTATGTTCTTTGGTTTTCTTCAACAGCTCATTTCGATCTACTGTAAGTACGTCTACATAATTTTTCTGGGTAATTCTATCGAACCTGTTCAGATGCTTATTCTTTTTTGTGTTTTTGAAAATGGCTTCAAAAAGCCGATCAAAAAGGTATTCTTCGGTAAACACTTCTTTTTCATTCTTTGCAAGAATTTCATTTTCCGTGATTCGCATTAATCGGTCGGTTTTCAATAAAGCATAGATCATATTGGTCTGATAGATTCGCTGCATAGAAACCGGTGAGTAATAGCGTTCCCCATCGGGTGCATCCCTAACGGCAAAGACCTTATCAATCATAGCTGGCGTAAATAACCATTGCTGCGGAAGTATTGCATTTTGGATCACATACTCCAGCGCTTGTTTTTGCAGGTTTGCAGGAACCGGTTGGTAGCTTTCCTTGCCATCTCCATAAACGGTATTATTAAGATAAAGACCTCCAATATTCGCCATTACATGTTTATTATACAGCTCCCATTGATCGATAACCGACTTATATAATTTTGAAGCTTTATAATAATCCTGCCCTTCTTCACTGGTCCATTCCAGGATATTGGGCATTATTCGTTTAAGGTTTTTTAGTCCATATTCACTAGCTTTTACGGCATTATCCCCAAGATCTTCACTTTGCGACCTGGGATCCACAATATCCATCTGCTGCGGACCATAGAAATACAATGGATCGTTTTCATGTTTACGGATCCATTGATTGGTAAGTGGTAACTCCTTATGTGCTGTTTCAGCTCCCGTCCATCGATATCCCCAGTCGATCGCATATTTGTCATAAACCCCAATTTTAGGCGTAATATCAACCACGCTATCCTCGGGCTGGGCTACATAATTAAAACGGGCATAATCCATGATCGAAGGAGCCGTCCCTCCCATTCTTGAGGTAAAACTTTTAGATCGTAACGAATCTACGGGGTAACTATAAGAAGCCCCCATATTGTGTTTAAGGCCAAAAGTATGTCCTACCTCATGAGAAGAAACAAAGCGTATGGCTTCTCCCATATGTTTTTCTGAAAATGTATTCGCTCTGGCATTCGCATCGATCACTCCGGTTTGCACGCGAATCCAGGAGTGTAGTCCTTTCATCAAGTTATGCCACCAAATAATATCCGACTCTAAAATTTCTCCACTTCTGGGATCAACTACAGAGGGTCCCATGGCATTTTGTTGCTCTGAAGCGGCATAGGTAATCACAGAATACCGCACATCATCAATATCAAAGTCTTTATCCTCTGCTGAAGGGATTTTCACCTGTACGGCATTTTTAAAGCCGGCCTCTTCAAAGGCCACATTCCAGTCTAATACGCCCTGTTTTATAAAGGGCACCCACTGTTTTGGTGTAGAAGGATCTATATAATAAACTATAGGTTCCTTTGGCTCTACAAGTACGCCCTGCTGATATTTATCGATATCTTCTTCTTTAGGTTCCAGCCTCCATCGGGTAATAAGCTTTCTGGATTCCACCTCTTGTTGGGCATCGGTAAAATATTCCATCGGGGTTGAAAAGTACCCGATTCGTTGATCTCCAAATCTAGGTTTCATTACCTTTTTAGGCAGCAGCACAATGTTTGTCGTTACTCCTATAGAAAGTGGTAAGGCAGCACTCCCACCTTCACTAACCGAAGTGGTAAGCAGGGATTTGGCAACGATATTTTCGGGAAATGCCTTTATCTCTTCGATAAGGGATAAATTGGTTTTAATACTCCCTCCAAGGCCGATATTGGCCAGAACATCACTAAAGCTTTTTTCTTTTCCGCTAAAAATTTTATTTACTTTAAAAACAGTCGACGTAGAATCGGTATTTTGGGTAGTGATATCGAATTCCTCGATAATCGACTCGCTAAAATTATCTTTTACCGATAAGGTAATGGCGGCATCTCCCGGAGATTGCACTCTGGGATTTATGGTTTTTGCCCATACTTTTTTACGTACAGTATCTTTATAGAATCGAACAAGTTTGGTCTCAAATGCCATCCCTTTATTTAGGCCATGCCCGTTTAAAGCATAGGGAACACTGGAGATCTTATTTACGATGAGTAAATCCTGAGACATTAAAGTGTCTGGTATTTCAAAATAATAATCGTCTTCAATGGTATACACATTAAACAAGCCCTTTCTTACCTCACCATCCTTTAAGAATTTTTCATAGCTCAGTTCGTCACTGTCCACGCTTGTAGAATCCTCTGCACTCTCTTTATTTTCCTCCTTTTTCTTATTATCCTTTTTTTCTTCCTGGGCATTAGCCGTTATTCCGGTACTTAGAAAAGCTACCAGCATCATTAGGGCCCAGTGGTGAATAGTTAAATTCAATAAGAATTTTTTCATGAAATAGATTATTTAAAGTTTAAATATCTATTTGCTTAAGTGTTAATAAAAACCAAATGGAGTGAACTCTTTAAAAAAAGGAGTGAAGTTTAGTATTAGGATAACAGAGGTAGTATACAAATAAATTTATCTTCTACTATTTTCGTTTTAAAGCTATCAACTTCGTAATAATTATAAATATTCTTTAAATAAGTTAAGCCTATTTTATGACCTTCAATATGTTCTTTCTTTTTGGGAGAATAATTATTGGTAACCGTAACATGGGTATTATTTATTTCTACTTCAATGTTTAAAGGATTGCTTTTTGTGATTTCATTATGCTTTATGGCATTTTCCACCAGGGTTTCCAGGGACAGTACGGGAATTTTTTTATAGAAAATCAATTCATCATCACTTTGGTTTACAATCGTAATATTTAAACTGTTTTTAAATCGGATTTTATGCAGAAAAATATATTGCTCCAGGAAGTCCAGTTCTTTTTTAAGGCTCGTTAGATTATCATCCCTGTTTTCCAGTAAATAGCGATATACATCTGCAAGTTGTAACACAAATTTTTGGGACAGGTTGGGTTTGGATTCAATAAGATAGTGTAGCGAATTAAGCGTATTAAAAAGAAAATGGGGATTCATTTTCTTTTTAAGTTGATTTAGCTGCAGTACGGCATTTTCTCTTTGGTAATTTTCGTTGGCTATAGCCAGTTGTTCCTTTTCTTTCTGTACGCTTAAATTCTCGTTATATTCTTTTTTCAGCTGAAATCTTGCGATAAGCAGCAATGACATAAATGTGATAAAGGCCAGTAAACTAATCCAGGAAAAATAGCGCTGAACTTCTACAGTGGTATCCTGGAGATCAAACTTCACGAAATTAGCCACCACGATAAGTTCCTGATCTCCTATCATCACCTTGTCAAAATAGCGCACAATGTCCAATCCCAGATATTGCGAAATTCCGTTGTTTTTCAGCACCTCGTTATCAGATTGGTTTAGGATATCTGAAATAGCAAAGAAATCAAAATACGAGGGTATTTTTTTTCCAATATTGTCAACTTCGGGATGTAGCAGGCATATGCCATTTTTGTTGAAAACGGTGGTATAGGAATTTCGTTCCTTATATTTTTCTGAGTAGTATTTCCAAAATGCTTTTAAATCAACGTCATACCCCACAATCACAGTAGTGTCTTTATTTTTTTGAAAAACATAAGCCTTCCGGTTAAGTACTTTATCTTTAGAAATGATTATGGTATCCAAAGTTCCCTTTGCAGCGTCCAGCAGCATTTTTTTTTCTGGAATGGAAGGTTCACCAAATTTGGCTTTCGGTCTTAAATGCTCCGTTTCCTGAACACCGCCAGGCGTGATGGTATATACATAACTACTGGAATTTACCGCGTTCGATAAAGCTAAATCACTTACAAAATTCAGTTTGTTGATTACGGTGCTTAGGGGAACATCTGAAGCGTCTTCAATACTATTTTTAGCATAGTTTAAAAAACTGTTCAATTCTAGAAATTCAGAAGCTATAGTATTCTTTTTAGAATAAAGGTCTGTCTCTCTTACATCTTCCATCAGGCCTGAAGACACAGAAGTTATTTTTGGGGTAATTAAAGAGCTTCCTATAAAAAAGCCAATAATGATCAGAAGACTTAAATAGAAATATTTCTGATGTTTTCTAAACCGTCTTAAATAGTTAATAAGTTCCATTTTAATGATTTAGCCACTCTTTAAAAGCGTTGATCGTCATTGAACTTATTAATATGGGGCCGCCACTGCCGGGAGACGGACTTAATTCTATTTTTAGGCGATTTTGGCTATATTTTACAATAGATTTTATGGCATTATGACTAATAATAAATTTCCTGTTGATCTTAAAAAACTCTTTTGGAGCCAGTTTATCTTCTAAATTTAGAATCGTACTATCATACAGATACACCTGGTTATCCCTGGTAAACAGGAATAAAGATTTATTCTCTGCCATAAAATAGGCGATTTCTTCACTTTTAATCGATATTAATTCTTCTCCCTGAGAGACAAGGAAACGATTTTGAATTTGTGGTGTTTGTAGATCCGGTAATGTTGTTTTAAGCCGTTCCAGTAAATTCTCTACATGATCAGCGTCCTTTTTACTACCCACAAAGTTGATGTATTTTTCCAGGGCTTTGTCGAGTTTCTGCTTATTATAAGGCTTAAGTAGGTAATCAATGGCAAAAAACTGAAACGACTGTACCGCAAAATGATCAAAAGCGGTGGTAAAAATAATGGGAATTTGAATGTTTAAGGCATTAAAAATTTCAAAGCTTTCCCCATCTCCCAGGCTTATATCGCTAAAAATGAGATCACAGGAATTACTTGTAAACCATTCCTTTGCCTGTTTAATATTCTCTAACCTGGCCACTATTGTAATCTCGTATTTCGATTTTAACAATAAGCTTTCTAAGGATTCTGCCGCTAAATCTTCATCTTCAATAATTACGACTTTCATTGTAGGGATAACAGTCTTAAATGTTGATTTTTAGTACTCTATTTTAAAAAAACTAGGCAATATTACTAAAAACCAAGAAGGATAAATTCATTTTGATTGCTAATCTTTAGAGTTTTAAGAATATATCTTATTTTACTCGTTTACTTTTCATTTATCTCAATTTTAAGGATTTAAAAAACTATTTATTTAAATATGTTTAAAAAAACTGATATCCTTTAAAGTACCCCAAGCTCTCTTTTTATCCTGCAAGTTCAGGATACTATTGTAGCTTAAGGCCAACTATTGTACAGGCTACATGCATTTAGTGAGTGTTATTAAGAAACCTCAGCTTGCGGGTGTATAAGCATCCTCTTTATGGAGTTCAAACCACTACTATGGCGATGCTGACTTTAGGGGGATTGTATATTATGCATAGGTCAATTCATCATAATTACAATTCATTTCAGTAATTAAGCCTAGCACTAATTGTTGTATATGCGATTTGCATTTAGTGAGTGTCATTAAAAATCTAAACCTCACCTTACGGGTGTACAAGCACCCTCTTAATGGGGTTTAATCCACTATAAGTTCAATTCCGGCCTTTTCGGCCTTATATTTTATTTTAGTCATCAGCTCATAATAATTCCAATTCCTTAACACAAATCCGTTTTCATTTTTGGCGATTTCTATTTTATCTTCCTGGTTTAGCAAAATAAGCGTTCCGGCTTGAAGTTTAATACAAAAATCAATAAGCTTTCGACTGTATACATGCAAGCGGTTACTTATATAGTCTTTTTCATGGTTATGGAATTTTTCTACTGCTTTTGTTTTACGTTTACGCCCTTTTCCCGGTCTGCAATAGGTAGCCCCGGTTTGCGTTCTTCTTCGAGCAGCCTGTATGGCTAACCTCCTGTATAAAAACTCTTCACGATTGCCAATACTCAATTTTTCCTTACCGGATTTCACCATAATAGGATATTCAAGCGATAAAGAAGCTTCTGCAGTGATTTCCGGTTTTAGGCTATGCTTTTCTTTTTCAATTTCAAAGGTAGCCAGCATAAAGATCTTATTGTCTTTTAATTTGATGTGGGAAGTACACAGTTTGGTTTGCCCAGCTACCAGCTGTTCCAACAACTTTTTCTTATCGGTACGATCCCTTCCCAAATACGTCTTTAGCGGGATCGAGAATAGTCGAAAACGAAAGGTACTTTTTTCCTTATCATAGGACAATCCATGAACTCCATCCCTATGAAAAGGAAAGGCCATATTTCTTTTGAAATTCATCACCGAGCGTTCTCCTCTCCAGTATTCCTCACGGTAATAATTAAATGTCGTTATGATTTTTTTGTTTAGTGCATTTAAAATGAGGGTGGGTATTTCTCCTTTAAAGCGATTGGATAACACGCGGTAAATGGAATTCATCCGGGAACGATTTAGGAGGCCTGCTTCATCTTTCTTTTCATCGACCAGTTTATATCTTATCCCTTCTGATAGATAAAAGAATTCCTTGATCATTTCCTGAATATACAGATGGGTTATAATAAGATTAGCCGCCCTATAGCTACGGTTTTGCCAGCGGTATAGCGTAACAAGTGCCTCCTTTCTTTCTTCTTTGGTAGGAGCATCCACCTTCAATTGCATGGTTCGGGTGAGCTGAATGGTTTCTTTAGCCATGCTTATGCCGATTGTTGTTGTTCGTGTTTTTGCTGTAGCAACCTATAGGCGGTCATAAATTCCTTATGCACTTCCTTTTGAGAAAGTTTCAGTTCTTTGGCTATAGCCGCAAAGGAGTACTGCTTTTCATTACGCAGTTGTAATACCTGTTCCTGTTCCGCAGTCATCTTGCCCTGTAGTTTTACCGTAACCACCTCTTTTGGTTTGGTTTCCAAATCGTTTCCTTCATGGATAATTTTTTTAATATCCTCGATCGCTCTTTTTACCTCGTAACTGGTGTAAGCGGTACTGGTTCCCATAACCTGGGCAATGTTTTTATATTGAAAACCATAGGTTATGCAGAGTTCCAGGAGACGACGTCTTTCTCCACTTAACAACGGAAAAACACGTCTTATCCGGTCGAAAGCTTTCTGATCGGCTTCCTGATCCTGTAAATGTGGATCTTCTGACTCCGGATCAAATCCGTGCATATATTCCTGGTAGTCCGGAAAAAACTCCAGTCTGCCCATATTCCGGTGAAACTTATTCCTGGGGTGGCAATAGTAATAGGTACACTGGCGTTTCATCACATGAAGAAGGAAGTAGCGAATATGTTTAGGATCTTCTATATGATCTCTTTTTTCCCATAACTTTAGGAACGTATCCTGAACAATGCTCTCAATAACAAATTCATCCTTAATTAACTGCTTCCCCATCCAAAAGAGCTTATGCTGATATCTGGCATAAATAAATTCCATGGCATCAGGATGCCCTTCTTTTAAAAGTTTAAACTCACGTTCCATAGCCAACAGTTTTTAATGTTGGATCGGATCTTCGAATAGATACTGCATTTATAACTAATACGAGTCTAGCGGTATGGAGTATAATTTTCATAATTTGCTGTGGTTTGTTTGTCTTTAACTAATTTGAAACCATAGGCTTTCCCAAACAGCCGTTAAACTTTAGGGAAGACTACGTAGCTCGAGGGAAGGCTTTCTGGCTTCTAACCTAGCCGTATTGGCTAATTCATTAAATAGTGGTTTGTTTCTTCTTATAGGTTTAGTTTTAAATCTCAAAGAATTTTACATGATAAATTCAATGATGAAATTATGGTTTAACGTAAAAGGCTGTACTTGTAGTTGTTGGATAAAGATATAAATAATTTCTTTTTTGTTGTAATATACACCAACAATATTTTTGATTTTTTTACTCATCTTAGGTGTAGAAAGGGCTAAGATGCAAAACGAGAAAGATAAAGTTGATTTTTTAATCCAATTTGGTTCTAATTTTGGTAAAATTAGAAAAATGAAAAACTTAAGTTTTAGGGCTCTTTCCCAAAAATGTGATTTAGACTACGCTGATCTTAATAAAATTGAGAAAGGAAAAAGGAATATTACTCTTACTACTATAGCTGAACTAGCAAGGGGACTCAATGTACATCCTAAAGAATTATTCGATTTTGATTTCACGCCTTAATTATGGCATAAAAATTATTGAATAATATTAAAGCAATCTTGAGTAACAATTTTAAAATCCGGCCTACCCCTTCATCTAAAAATTAAAATCTTCTTCTCGTTCTTAAAATATAACTGCTATAAAAAAGGTGACAAAAATGAATCTGCCACCTTGAATGTTTTCACAACGGAATAATCCTTATTGTGAATTGCTTTCAGAATTATAATACAAATATACAAAACTTTTCTAATGGCATTTATGGGAAACCGTAATCCAACTAAAATTTTTATTGTTAACTTTAAAATGTTAAAAAATTAAGAGAATGAAAAGAATTCTAGGATTGGATTTGGGTACAAACTCCATTGGCTGGGCATTGGTAAATGAAGCAGAAAACGAAAAAGAAATTTCAAAAATCATAAAGCTTGGGGTACGCGTTAATCCCTTGACAATTGATGAAAAAACCAATTTTGAAAAAGGTCGTCCGTTATCAACCAATGCAGACCGGACATTAAAACGAGGAGCTCGCCGTAATTTGCAACGCTATAAATTAAGAAGAGAAAATCTTATTGAAATTCTAATAGAGAATCACATTATTACTAAAGAGACGCCACTTACCGAAATAGGAAAAGACACAACACACCAAACACTCTCTTTAAGAGCTAAAGCAGCAAGAGAGCGAATTGATTTAGAAGATTTTGCAAAAGTTCTTTTAGCCATCAATAAAAAAAGGGGGTATAAAAGTAGTAGAAAGGCTAGTAATGATGAAGAAGGACAAGCAATTGATGGAATGGCAATTGCAAAAGAACTCTACGAGCGAGGCATTACACCAGGACAATACGTTCTTGAATTGCTTGAAAATGATAGAAAATATATCCCGGATTTTTATCGCTCAGATTTAAAACAAGAATTCAATAAGATTTGGAGCAATCAAAAAACATTTTACCCTGAAATTTTAACGGATGAATTATTTAAAGAATTAGATGGCAAAAATAAATCTCAAACTTGGGCGATTTGCCAAAAACCTTTTAATATAAAGGGAATCAAGCGTATTACAAAAGGAAGAGAAAAAACTATCGAAAACTATCATTGGAGAGTAAAAGGATTGTCGGGTAAGTTAGATTTAGAACAACTAGCCATTATCTTACAAGAAATCAACAACGATATAAATCAATCAAGTGGTTATTTAGGGGGTATTTCAGATAGAAGTAAAAAGCTATACATTAATAAAGAAACTGTAGGTGAATTCCTTTATAAACAAATAGCAAAAGATCCGCACACCTCACTCAAAAATCAGGTTTTCTATCGCCAGGACTATTTAGATGAATTTGAACAAATTTGGAAAACCCAATCAAATTTCAATGCCAATTTAACAGATGAATTAAAACAAGAAATAAGAGATGTTATTATTTTCTATCAACGCAAAATAAAATCTCAAAAATCACTGATAAGCTTCTGCCAGTTTGAAAGTTGGGAACAAGAATATTTTGATAAAGAAACGGGGAAAGCTAAAACAAGAATCGTGGGTAGACGCGTTATCCCTAAATCTTCACCCCTATTTCAAGAATTCAAGATATGGCAGAATCTAAATCATTTAGTATTTACAAATAGTGAAACCGATGAAAAGATTGAAATTAAAGAAGTGGAACAAGAAATACGAAAAGAACTTTTCGAGGAACTGAATCTACGGGGAGACTTAAACCCAAATGATCTCCTTAAAATCTTAAGATCTCAATTCAAAATTGGTAAGCTAAGTAATTGGAAATGCAATTTTGAAAAGATTGAAGGAAATAGAACAAATGCAGCACTTTTCAATATCTATCAAAAAATATCAGATTTTGAAGGCTATGGAATTGATTGGAATAAATCAAACGCAAAAATAATTAGAAAGGAATTAAAAGCTACTTTTCCCGAAATAGGAATAGATGCTTCAATTTTAGAATTTGATGCTTACAAAAAACAACTTACCAACCAATCCAGCTATGAATTGTGGCATTTATTATATTCGGCTGAAGAAGATTTTAAAATTTCCGAACATGATAAGTTAATATACGGAAATTCTAGTGTTTCATTAAAGAAAAAGCTTCACCTAAAGTTTGGTTTCAATCCAGAATATGCAAAAATGCTGGCTAATTTATCTCTGATGTCGGACTACGGAAACTTATCTGCTAAGGCCATTAAAAAAATTCTCCCTTATTTAGAGGATGGTCATCTATATTCTGAAGCTTGTAGGCTAGCCGGTTATAATCATTCTAAAAGTTTGACAGCAGAAGAGTTAGATAACTTTGAGCCAAAAGCTAAACTCGATTTACTTAAAAAGAATAGTCTGCGCAACCCTGTTGTCGAGAAGATTTTAAACCAAATGGTGAACGTCGTAAATCAAGTTATTGATACCTATGGAAAACCAGATGGCGTTAGGATAGAATTAGCTAGAGAATTGAAAAAATCAGCAAAAGAAAGAGCTGAAATGACTAAAGGGATTGCAGATGGTACAAGAAGAAATGAGGAAATCAAAAAGATCGTAACTCAAAAATTTGGAATTCCAAATCCTACGAAGTCAGATGTAGTACGTTATCGACTATGGCAGGAACTAGAATCTAGAGGGTATAAAGACATATTTACTGACAAATATATAAGCCCAGATAAAATATTTTCAAGCGAAATAGATATAGAGCATATCATTCCAAAAGCATTGCTTTTTGATGATTCATTTTCAAATAAAACATTATCCTTTAGGAATGTTAACCTAAAAAAGGCAAACCGTACTGCTTTAGACTTTATAACACAAGATTATCAGTCAGATTTAGAAGCATACAAAGAACGTGTGGAAACTTTGAATAAGGATAACCATATTTCAAAAGGTAAGCGAAATAAATTATTAATGTCTCTAAAAGATATTCCTGATGGATTTATAGAGCGTGATCTAAGAAATAGCCAATATATACCGCAAAGCGAAAAGGATGCTTTATGAAGTATTCCCAAATGAAGTTTTAGCTACTTCTGGAAGTATTACCGATAAGCTAAGAAGTGACTGGGATTTAATCAATGTAATGAAAGAGTTGAACCTGCCTAAATATAAAGCACTGGGGCTAACGGAATATGAAGAACGGCTTGATAAGGGAACAGAAGAGCTATTTAAGCACGAAGTAATAAAAGATTGGACAAAACGTAATGACCATAGGCATCACGCTATGGATGCATTAGCAGTTGCTTTCACCACACATAATCATATTCAATATATAAATAATCTCAATGCCAGAAGGGATGTTACACAAGACAATCACCCTATTATAAAAAATATTGAAAATCTTATTACAGAGGTAAATTCAAAAGGAAAACGTGTTTTCAAAGCACCTATGAGTAGTTTTCGTGAAAATGCAAAAGAACAAATTGAAGCTATACTGGTAAGTTTTAAAAATAAAAATAAGGTTGTAACCAAAAACATAAATAAAACTAAAAAAGAAGGTGGATTTAATTACCAAAAAGCCAAAACTCCCAGAGGTCAATTGCACAAAGAGACCATATATGGAAAATCAAAACAACCACTAGAAAAACCTGTAAAAATAAATAGTAGGTTTTCCAAGAAGCAAGCAGGTTTAATAATTAATTTTAAAGAGCACGAAACTGTATTGCACCACCTTAAAAAATACGATAATAACGAAAAAATAGCCTTTAGTAATAAAACCCTTAAAAGTGATCCTATCCACGTTAATGGAAGTCCTCTTAGAGAAGTGAAGATTTTTGAAGAGATCTTCACGATTCGTAAAGATATAAATCCAGATAATTTTAAAACTCAAAAACATCTAGATAAAATTATTGATAAAGGCATTAAAGAGGTAATGAAAAAGCGTTTAGAAGAATACAATGGTGACTTTAAAACAGCTTTTTCAGATTTAGATAAAAATCCTATTTGGTTAAATCAATCTAAAGGCATAACCATCAAAAGGGCTACAATTTCAGGTGTTAGCAATGCAGAACCTTTACATCAAGCCAAAGATCATTTTGGAAATATAATTTTGGATGATAAAGGAAAAGAAATTCCTACTGATTATGTAAGTACGGGTAATAATCATCATGTAGCCATTTATCAAGATGAGAGTGGTAATCTTCAAGAAGAAGTAGTTTCTTTTTATGAGGCTGTTATACGTAAAAATCAGGACCAGTCAATTATAAAAAAGCAGCATCCAAAAGGGTGGAAATTTTTATTCTCTTTGAAGCAAAACGAAATGTTTGTCATTCCTTCAGAGAATTTCAATCCGAATGAGATTGACCTATTGGATGAAAAAAATGCTGCTATTATAAGCCCTAACTTATTTAGGGTTCAAAAAATTGCAACAAAAAATTATATGTTTAGGCATCACCTAGAAACAGAGGTCACCAATAATTTAGATTTTACGTATAAACATTTCCAAGCAACCGAATGGCTAAGAAATTTGTGTAAAGTTAGAATAGATCATATTGGCAGAATTGTACAAATAGGAGAATATTAAAAAGTAATGATCAAGCGCACCCTCTTTTTCGGTAACCCGGCCTATTTAAGTACCCGCAATGAACAATTAGTGGTTAACTTCCCGAAAGAAGAAAGGGAAGAAAAAACTGTTCCTATTGAAGATTTGGGTTATGTAGTCTTGGAAGATCCACAGATTACCATTACCAATGGATTGCTGATGAAGCTAATTCAAAACAAAACAGCGGTCATCACCTGCGATAAACAGCACCTGCCCTGCTCTTTGTTACAACCTTTAGTAGGCCATACCGAACAAACGGTGCGTTACCGGCATCAACTTGATGCCAGTATCCCGTTAAAGAAGAATCTTTGGCAACAAACGGTAACTGCAAAAATCAGCAA
The DNA here is from genome assembly GCF_056859415.1 of Zunongwangia sp. L-65. Lineage (NCBI taxonomy): Bacteria > Pseudomonadati > Bacteroidota > Flavobacteriia > Flavobacteriales > Flavobacteriaceae > Zunongwangia > Zunongwangia sp. L-65. The sequence continues at coordinate 79,950 of NZ_JBSXOK010000071.1, read as the reverse complement.
TCAGGCGGCACATTTAAAACTCTTAGGTAAATACAGTTTAAAATTGGAACGCTGGAGTAATGAAGTAAAGAGTGGCGATACCCAAAATCACGAAGCCATTGCTGCCGCCCATTATTTTCAGAACCTGTTTGATATCGAAGGCTTTAGCCGTAACCAAAAAGGTATTCCTCCTAACAATCTATTGAACTATGGGTATGCCATTTTAAGAGCTGTGGCTGCAAGAGCTTTGGTGGCTAGTGGTATGCTCCCATCGGTTGGAATTTTTCATCATAACAAATACAATCCGTTTTCTTTAGCTGATGATGTTATGGAACCTTATCGCCCTTACGTAGATCTTATGGTCAATCAGATCGTAAACACCGGAGCAAATCTTGAAGAATTAAATACGAATATTAAATCTGAGCTTTTAACAATACCTGCTATGGATGTGAGTATCGATGGCAAAAAAAGTCCGTTAATGAATGCGATGAGCCGTACTACTAATAGTTTATACGAATGTTTTTATGGAAGTAGCCGAAAAATTTTATATCCGGAGTTCGGTTAGCCGTAACGGTGGCTGAGTGATATTCGATAGAATTTTGCGTCGCATTGAGCTTGTCGAAATGTATCGAAGCCAAAGCGAAACCGGCACTTCGGTACGATTTCCAAAATCACTCAGTGACCTAAGTATAGCGATGGCTGAGTGATTGTGACGATGGAACAATTGTATCGAAGCCAAAGCGAAACCGGACACTTCGGTACGATTTTTTCAAAATCACTCAGTGACCTAAATACAGCGGTGGCTGAGTGATTGTGACGAAGGAACAATTGTATCGAAGCCAAAGCGCAATCGAACACTTCGGTACGATTTTTCCAAAATCACTCAGTGACCTATGATAGAGTGGTGGCTGAGTGATTGTGACGAAGGAACAATTGTATCGAAGCCATAGCAGATGAAAAAACGAAGTTAATGATAAAAGGATATACCTATATTTTATTGTGCAATGATGGAAGTTACTACACGGGTAGTACTAAAAATCTTGAAAAAAGATTAAGTGACCATAATAATGGAACAGGAGCCAGTTATACGGCTAAACGATTACCAGTTAGCTTACTTTATTACGAAGAATATGGCAGAATTGATCAGGCATTTTACAGAGAGAAACAACTACAAGGTTGGAGCAGAAAGAAAAAGGAAGCCTTAATGAGTGGAGCAAGCGAATTGTTACCGGGATTAGCAAAAAAGATTTACATAAAGAAAAATAGTTAACCGGCCGGACACTTCGATACGTTTGCTCAATGCAAACACTCAGTGACCTAAGTAAAGCGGTGGCTGAGTGATTGTGACGAAGGAACAATTGTATCGAAGCCAAAGCGAAACCGGACACTTCGGTACGATTTTTCCAAAATCACTCAGTGACCTAAATACAGCGATGGCTGAGTGATTGTGACGAAGGAACAATTGTATCGAAGCCAAAGCGGATTAAATAAATAAACTAAAAACGATGCTTGAAAGCCGTTTTTCCAGATTAAACCAATATCGATGTATGTGGGTTCTTGTTTTTTTTGATCTACCAACTGAAACTCGTAGTGAACGTAAAGCAGCTACACGTTTTAGAAAACAATTACTGGACGATGGTTTCGGTATGTTCCAATTTTCTATTTATTCCAGATTCTGCGCCAGTCGGGAAAATGCGGCTGTACATATAAAAAGAACAAAAAACAATCTCCCCAAAAAAGGTAAAGTCGCAGTAATGCAGATCACTGATAAGCAGTTTGGAATGATAGAACTTTTTCATGGCCAGAAAGAAACTCTTCCAGATATTCCGGACCAGCAATTAGAACTTTTTTAATTGTTAGGATTCATATTGCTAGAATTTAACCTTATTTAAAAAGATAAAAGACCTGCTTTTTTTAATTCTAAAAAAGCATTTAAAACACAGAATACCAGGTTTTTAAACCGGGTATCCTGTGAATCCTGCACTAAAAGTACAATTCTGAAAGCAATTCACAACATTGACTTATATTTGCTTAAACAAAATAACCTGTGAATCCTGCACTAAAAGTACAATTCTGAAAGCAATTCACAACCAACATTGCATTCATATTGTAAAAATAGGGCCTGTGAATCCTGCACTAAAAGTACAATTCTGAAAGCAATTCACAACTAATCCTTTTTCATCTACTTTAAAACAACACCTGTGAATCCTGCACTAAAAGTACAATTCTGAAAGCAATTCACAACAAGGTATCGAAGAAGGTGCTACCCGTGCCGCCTGTGAATCCTGCACTAAAAGTACAATTCTGAAAGCAATTCACAACTAGATAGGGAGTATAAAAAATACGATCATCCCTGTGAATCCTGCACTAAAAGTACAATTCTGAAAGCAATTCACAACTCTTATCAAGGAGGGGATAAAAAAGATGATCCTGTGAATCCTGCACTAAAAGTACAATTCTGAAAGCAATTCACAACAGATTGCGTAAACAGATCCTTTCTAATTTCCCTGTGAATCCTGCACTAAAAGTACAATTCTGAAAGCAATTCACAACATAACTTGGAAAAGAATGAATTACGATTACCCTGTGAATCCTGCACTAAAAGTACAATTCTGAAAGCAATTCACAACCAATAATGTACGGGGATTAACCGCGCCATTCCTGTGAATCCTGCACTAAAAGTACAATTCTGAAAGCAATTCACAACTCGAGTGATGATGATAAATCAAAAGAATCTCCTGTGAATCCTGCACTAAAAGTACAATTCTGAAAGCAATTCACAACTCGCATAAGCCGCACTTGCATTAGCGAGTTCCTGTGAATCCTGCACTAAAAGTACAATTCTGAAAGCAATTCACAACATTTGGTGTGGTGAAATTACTATCATCGGTCCTGTGAATCCTGCACTAAAAGTACAATTCTGAAAGCAATTCACAACTGTGTGGGGTGTATTCTTACTTCTTTGTTTCCTGTGAATCCTGCACTAAAAGTACAATTCTGAAAGCAATTCACAACCCACAAAGTGATTTGTCAATTACCGATAGCCTGTGAATCCTGCACTAAAAGTACAATTCTGAAAGCAATTCACAACATCATTAAAATTAATGAATCGAGGTTTGAGCCTGTGAATCCTGCACTAAAAGTACAATTCTGAAAGCAATTCACAACCATGATAGATTTGAGAGCTTCCCACCTTTGCCTGTGAATCCTGCACTAAAAGTACAATTCTGAAAGCAATTCACAACTAGTATGATGATTTTGGAAATTTATTTCCTCCTGTGAATCCTGCACTAAAAGTACAATTCTGAAAGCAATTCACAACTTCAGGCCATGATATTGGCAAACCTTTTTCCTGTGAATCCTGCACTAAAAGTACAATTCTGAAAGCAATTCACAACTTACGGGCGTCACAAAAAATCACAAGACAATGCACTAAAAGTACAATTCTGAAAGCAATTCACAACATGATGTTTAATTATTAAAAGTAGTAATCCCTGTGAATCCTGCACTAAAAGTACAATTCTGAAAGCAATTCACAACACCGAACTCAAATACCCATTGAAAAGCAACCTGTGAATCCTGCACTAAAAGTACAATTCTGAAAGCAATTCACAACGGGGTGTATAGGTCCAGTTATAAGAATGCACCTGTGAATCCTGCACTAAAAGTACAATTCTGAAAGCAATTCACAACATAACCAAAGAATGATCTGAAATAATCTCCCCTGTGAATCCTGCACTAAAAGTACAATTCTGAAAGCAATTCACAACTTGTTGAGTACACAGAAACGCAAAAAATCGCCTGTGAATCCTGCACTAAAAGTACAATTCTGAAAGCAATTCACAACACACCATAAACCACTCCTTGAGCATCTCGACCTGTGAATCCAGTACTAAAAGGACAATTCTGAAAGCAATTCAGAACACCTTCCATACTGTTGATGAAAGGCGACATCCTGTGAATCCTGCACTAAAAGTAGAATTCTGAAAGCAATTCACAACACAGCATAAACCACTCCTTGAGCATCTGGACCTGTGAATCCAGTACTAAAAGTACAATTCTGAAAGCAATTCACAACACCTTCCATACTGTTGATGAAATGCGAGATCCTGTGAATCCTGCACTAAAAGTACAATTCTGAAAGCAATTCACAACAATAAATCACAGATTAAAAACTCACATCGCTTGTAACTCAAAAAATGGAATACAACCACCTAAGTCTAAGGTTCAGCGAAGATAAAGCATTTCTCGATTCATGTTCGATGATGCCCACTGCTGGGCAACCTGTGGCCTACCATTGATTATGAATGCCTAAACACGTTTAAGCCAATGATGTATATTGCTATTCTATCTTTAAGATGCAGAAACCTGTTCTACAATTTGCTTAGTTGCTTATCTACTTAAAAAAAGAAATGCTTTCTAAAAATTAGGAGGACTTAAACACAAACAATTTAAGCCCTCCCTCAATTCAAATTTAACACCAATTAAATTCTACATTTTATAATGTGTTATATCCTTGGTTGTAGTATTCAACTCCATTCTGCAACCAGGCCAGATACGATTCGACATCGGGATCGTAAGCCTTGGGTTCACCGAGTTTATTACCTTCTGGATCTACCAATACATAATAAGGCTGGGCATTGGCCCGGTATTCCCTAATTTGAAAATCGCTCCACTTATTCCCAATGGTCCTGATTTTCTTACCAGTGGTTTCAGACACGTATTGCGCTGCTTTAGGAAGCTCTTTTTTATCGTCTATATAAAGCGATATCAGCACCAGTTCCTCTCGAAGAATCTGCTGAATTTGAGGCTCTGGCCATACGCGTTCTTCCATCTTACGGCAGTTTACACAGGCATAGCCTGTAAAATCTAGCATCACCGGCTTGTTCACCTTTTTGGCATAGGCCATCCCAGCTTCATAATCTTTAAAGGTTATAAGATCTAAAGGCCCCAATTCTGCATGATCAGGAAGCTCTATCGAAGTGCCTGCCACACCTTTGCTATTGCCTACACCGTAAGGAGACTCGCTATACTGTGTGGGTGGAGGGAAACCACTAATCCATTGCAGGGGCGCTCCCCAAAGCCCCGGAATCATATACACTACAAAAGCCAAAACAAAAAGACCCAGACCCAGCCTTCCTACCGAAATATGCGGTAAAGGACTATCGTGGGGTAGCGTGATTTTTCCGAAGAGATAAAACGCTAAAGCTCCAAAATTAGCAATCCAGATCGCCAAAAAGGTTTCCCGCTCCAGCAGGTGTAGCTGCAGGACAAGGTCTGCATTGCTTAAGAATTTAAAGGCAAAGGCAAGCTCCAGAAATCCCAGTACTACCTTCACTGTATTGAGCCAGCCACCTGATTTGGGCAGGGAATTTAACCAACCCGGAAAAGAGGCAAACAAGGCAAAGGGTAGTGCAATTGCCAGCGAAAAGCCCAGCATCCCAATAATAGGAGCGAGACCACCTTTTGATGCTGCTTCTACAAGCAAAGTACCCACAATGGGACCGGTACACGAAAACGAAACAATAGCCAGAGCAAGCGCCATAAAAAAGATGCCTATTAGCCCACCACGGTCTGTCTGTGAATCAATCTTGGTAGCCCACGAACTGGGGAGCACCAGTTCAAAAGCACCCAGAAAAGAACATGCAAAAAAGATCAACAGGGCAAAAAAGATAAGGTTAAAAACCACATTGGTGGAAAGGGCATTGAGCGAATCGGCACCAAAGATCGCAGTCACCACAGAACCCAGAACTACATAGATCACAATGATAAAAAGCCCGTAGAGTAAGGCATTTTTAATTCCGCTGGCACGGGTTTTACTTTGTTTGGTAAAAAAACTTACCGTCATAGGTATCATCGGGAAGACGCAAGGCGTGAGCAAAGCTGCAAAACCACCTAAAAAACTTAAAAAGAAAATAGTGATTAGTCCGCGGGATTCTGAGCCTAAATCTTTGGCTTCAGGTGATGTTGAATCCACCGCTCTAACAGAACCCTTGGAAGTTTCTGCAATAGTCTCTTCGGTAAGATTGAAGGTTAATTCTTCTTCTTCGGGAGGTAAACAGCGGGTATCATCGCACACCATATACTCTACAAGTGCGAGGATGTCCCCTAGTTCTTTGGTAACTTCAATCTTCTGTTTAAAGATCGCACTGTTTTCAAAATACTTAACTTCCATTTCGAAAACGGGATCGTATATTATCTTTCCTTCCTCCTCTTGTGTATTTCCCACAATTCTAAAGTTGCCACTGCTGTCATCGTAGATAAAACTTGTAGGTACGGGTCCCTCATCCGGTACCTGCTGCGCGTATAAATGCCAACCTGTATCCAAAGCTGCTTTTGCTATAAGTAGGTATTCAGTATCTGATATTTTTTCGGTTTCAGTAGTCCATTTTATCGGATCTGCTACCTGTGCTTCAACCACAGCCCTACAGAAAAGTATTAGGAAAAGAAAAAAAGATTTTACCGTATTGCCCATCGACTTTATTTTATGGTGAAAGTTAAATCTTCACTGGTGGGAGGTAAGCAACGGCTGTCATCGCACACCATAAATGTCACAATGCCGTTTATTTGAAAAGCCTGATCATTACGCAGTTTAATACGCTGCGTAAACCTTGCTGCATCTGAAAAATATTTGATTTCCATTTCAAATATGGGATCGTTAACCGTATGCCCCTTTTCTTCGATTGTATTTCCCTTTTTCAGGTAATTAGTATTTCCTTCAAACGAAAAGCTGGTCGCCACAGGGCCTCCTTCGGGTACAGACTGGGAGTACAGGTGCCAGCCTTTTTCAATCTTAGCGGTAACGATTAAATCGTATTCAGTATCTGATATTTTTTCAACTGAGGTTTTCCAGATAACCGGTTCAAAGATTTGTGCTTGCATATAACCAACACATAGAAAAAGGATCAAGAAGAGTTTAGTTTTCATAGTAGTATGCGTTATTATTAATATTCAATCAAATATAGAGGGCTACCTCAAAGCAGCCCTGATTGACTCCTTTCTTACTAAATGGCTAATTCAAAAAAAAGGCTAATAAGTTTAATATTGATTGTTTTATATTTTTGATTTGAATGTACGTTCGCTATTTTATGATTTAAGATTGCCCTAGTAACTTTCTCATTTAGTAGCGAGCTAATACTCCCTATTTAAAAGATAATCTGTAAAATAATCTCGCTTTCGTCTCTCAAAGTAATCCTCATAAATCCCGGTAAAGTGATGCCCCTGACCAGGAATGACCAGTAATTCAAAATCTTTATCTGCTTTAATCAGGGCATTTATTAGTTTATAGGTATGTGACGGACTTACATTCTGATCGCTCTCTCCTGTCACCAGGAGCAGGTTACCTTTTAAATTTGAAACCAATTCCATCGGAGTTTTGACATTAAACCCTAAATCTTCTCCTATCCCCTGATACTGTTCTCCCCAATTTCTATGATAAATGGCATTATCATAATTACCGGAAGAAGCTACGGCTACTTTATAAAAACCAGGATACGTACTAATTGCGGTAACTGCCATAAGTGCTCCTCCTGAATGTCCCAGGATCCCCACTTTAGAAAGGTCTATGAATGAATAATCGCGGGCTAACTGCTCTAAACCATACTTATCATCAGCCAAAGGATAATCTCTTAAATTTCCATAACCATATGAAAAATAGGCTTTGTCTCGTATAGGTGAGCTGCCCCTATGCCCAAAACAGACTACAATAAAGCCTCGTTGAGCTAATGCGGTATTTTGATATTTATCCAATACGGTGAAGTCTGTCCAAACCGTTTCTGTAAACGGACCCGGATAGACTTGCGAAATAACCGGATAGTTCTTATTGGGGTCAAAATTGTCTGGCTTCCACATAATACCGTACAAATCTGTTTCGTCATCAGCTGCTTTGATTTTGAACTGTTCTGGAAAGTTCCATCCGTAATCCAGTAAAGGCTGAATATTAGGTACCATAACCGTATCAATTAGTTTGCCATTGCTCTCCCGGGCGATGATGAGTGGTTTACTGTCTATTCGAGAGTAATTATCAACTATAAAATTCCCTTTCGTATCCACATAAGCATGATGATCTGCATTTTCCGGGGTTAACAATTTTAGGTTTGAACCATCTAATTTAACCTTATACAAAAAGGCGTAATTGGGATTGATCTTTTTATCCTTGCCATATCCCTGAAAATAAACTTCTTGTTTTTCTGTATCTACCGTTAAGATTTCGCCTGCTGTCCATGCTCCTTTTGTTAATGCATTGAGGAGCTTTCCTTTTTTATTGTAATGGTAATAATGCCCCCAACCGGTCCTATCTGACCAAAAAAGGATGTTTTTTCCCTTGTTTAAGATTTTGCAATTGAATAAAACCCCATTAATATTCGGAGTGAATTTCTCAGCAATGATAACTTCAACACTCCCCTCCTTATCTATGGAACATAACTCCAGTTCATCGTGGGTTCTCTTTGTACGGGTAAAATAAAACAAATCGGGATTATCGCTTTTGATTTCCAGGAGCTGCTGCCCTTCCCATTTTTCAACATCGATTTTTCGCAGGGACTTGCTTTTAACATCCCCCAAAAACAGTTCGTGTGTTGCCAGAAGGGTATCTCCTGGAATTGCATATTTATAGGTTCTTACAATGGGTACCTTGGCTGTTGAATTGACAACTGTAAAATCGCGAACATCCGTATCATTATTACGGGATATTATAAACCGGTTTCCATCACCTAACCATTTAATACCCGGTAACGAATACAAACTATTTTGATCTCCATCAAATGTTAATTGCACCTGGGTAGAATCGCTCAAGTCTTTGAGGTAGATGTTGTAATCTTTATAAATAACCCGATATTTCTTATCTGGTGAGACCCCAAACTCAATAGGTTCCTCGGTCTGCTCATCCTTAATAATGGTCTTACTTTCTGGGAGGTATGTATAATCAGTTCGGTCAATGCTAAAATCAACTCCAATGCCTCCACGGGTAAAAGTGGGAATAAAAGCAATCCGGGTGGTATCTAATTTCATGGACAGCATAACAGAATCTAACTGCATTTTGTTATATAAAGGACGTGTCCCCCTTTTACTATCAAACACATAATAGTTTGCCTTTTGATTTGCTTTTTTATACTTAAAATAAAACATAGGCAGCTCAGGATGAAAAACAGGAACCAGTTCAGGCTGATCAAACCTATTGATAAGATTTTTGGCATCAAACTTCTCATAATGGGGATCATTTCCATCCAAAAAAGGTCTGAAATAGTTGATTAGGTTTTGATTTTTATTACTTAGAATTACTTTTCGCATCACTTCATAAACTGCTGCAGTACGTAATTCCCTAGAATTGAAGTTCTTTGCAAACAAATCAAACAAAAGGTTCTGGGTCTCCCTAGAAAAGTCGCTTACATTCTCTGATAAAAGCTGAATGACTAACGGCTTATTTTTTTTACAAAGCGCTTTACAGACATCCATCAATATGAGTAATTCATTTTTTGAAGGTAGGTCAGGTATGGTATTTATCGTTTTTTTAAATCCATCAAAAACCTGAATATCAACACTATCTTTTTTAAAAAAATCCTTTCTAAAAACAGCAGAAGCAATTCCCTGATAATTTTGGGCTATTCTTTTATAAACAATGGAGTCTGGAATATGCTTTACAAACGCTGACCAATTATTTATAAGGTAATTACTATTAGGGCTATCATATAACGAGAGGTAAGCACTGTTTTTATGATCTCCAAATAAAAACCAATTTTCTGGTAATTTTTTTTGTTCGGCTGTTAACGAGTTTAGATACTCATTTGCAATTTTGATGGCTTGAGTATTTTCCTTACGTGTAAATTTAAGTTTAATGTATTCTTCCATAAAAGAAGCAGATCTATTTCCGCTCTCATACTTCAAATTCATAGAATAATAAATATTATCTGAATTAAGACCTTTTCTAGCTTCCTCGATAAAATCAGAGGCCTTTTCTTTGGCCCCAACGAATTTATAAATCACCTTACCCGCACTATCCAGGAATAAATAGGTTGGGTAAGCGCCTACCTGATACTGCTTGCCTAACACAATCCCCGCTTCGGTCTCCATATCTATTTCAGCAGAAACAAAAGACTCGTTGATAAAATCTGCAACTGCATCCTGAGTAAAGATATTTTTACTCATAAATTTACACGGTCCGCACCAGGTAGTATAACAATCGATAAAGATGTTCTTTTTAGTTTCCTGGGCTTTTTCTTTTAATTCTTCAAAAGAAACATCTTGAAATTCGATTTTTCTATTTTGAGCAAATGCTGTACAACTAAGTAACAGGCAACCTATTATAAGTGTACTTACTATTTTTAACATAAAAAGGGTATTATGAAGATTTATTGAAGTATTCTTTATTAAAGCGCAATAAAATCAAAATGCAATTGCTTTTAACCTGAGCTGAGGCGCGGTCATCGTTCATAAGTTCCGCTACCGCATCCCGCACGTGCAACAGGTAGAGTTGTATAACCGCGTTTAAATCGTGTACTTTATGGTCAATGTTATTGGCATTGGCCAATTCTATAAGTATATTGGCCATCTCGATCTGGGTACTTAATTGCCTACCAGTTGGCTCATTTGAAGCATCAAAATTTAGAAAAACAACCCTGTTTGTAAACGAAAATAAATCATCACATGTAAATGCCTTTACACCGTTCTTTTGCTCTGCATCAATTAGAGATAATAACACTTCTTTTTTAAACAGGCGTTGTAAAATATTTTTGGACATGTCAACGCAAAACTTATCCATATTAATAGGGTTATACTTCAACAAATCCGGATTGGTAAGCCAATCCAGATTTGCAAAAAAGACATCTTCTTCAAGACTTTTTAATGCTTCTAATTGCCTTTTTTTGCTTACATAAACAATCATGTCTTCATTTTCCCCTTTAATTACAGCACGCTGCATTTGACCGCCAATGTATACCGCTTCCTGATTTACAAAATATTGATATAAGGAAAAGCTTTCAGATATAAACTCCATAAAATCCTTGGTTAAATCTGCATCATGTTTATACTCGTTAAGGATGCCTGGGATTTTTGGATAAATGGCTTTTAATTTTTGAATTCCAATTTCGCTTGCCCTTAATAAATCATTAGAAATAAAAGTGGCCTGCGCGGTTGGGTCCAGCATATTCTCTTCAGCATAAAAAGTAGCTTTCATTGACGGAGGGCCTTCGCGCTTACCATAGAGATAAGCTATCGCGTCACGGTCATACAGAGAAACCTTGGGAAAAAGGTATTCTGGCGCAATGTTATTTTCTTTTAAAGTAACATAATCGGGCATGCTGGCCCCCACAATGGTTGCAGACGTCCCCCATTTTTCTAACCATTCCCGGTCTTGCAATTGCTCTATAGAAAAGGCGGTTACCGCAGGGTAATTTTTTTTTATCCCCAACAGTTCCCCAACAACACTTGCTAATCGCTGGGTTAATATGTCTTTTCTTCTTTCTAAACTATTCGGGTCTTTTAGTATTTTAGGGTCATTCCCTCCACAAAGAAGCAAATATTGCTTCAAGTTTAGTTTGGCAGGGGTATCCATAAAATTAACACGGGCAGCTATCAGTTCTCCGGTAACCTGATTTTCTACAATACTAGATTCCATTTCGCGCTCTGAGGTCCCATTTCCCCAATAGAAATTGATTTTTTTATAGCCTTGAGTCTCATCATCAACCAGCTCAAAAACAGATTTCCAGCCGGCTTCTTCCAATACCTGCTCCCATTGTGCTAAAGCTTGCTTTACACTTTCAACAAAGGGAGCCGGGGTGAGTGGGCTTATCCATACTTTAATTGGAACTTCGGGAGCTACCGGCACTCTTTTTTCATACAGACTAGCTTCTTTAGGGTTTGGGATTAAATTCCATCTTTTAATATATTTTTTATTAGTTGCTTTATAGCTTTTAGTATCATACTCTATATGATCTACGGTATTAAAGCCATAGGCCAAATGATCTTCCTTTTGTTCATGAAGGTGATAAGGCACCTTTTGAATTATCATTTCAAACTCATACGCAGAAATATAATTAGCGTCTTTTCCACCAATAGAGCGTCTGAATGTACTTTCTGTGGCATAGCCCTTAAAAATAGCGGCATCATCTGTAGCCCTATAAGAGTCTATACCCGAACGTGAGGGATCTGGCGTATTTATAGGTCCCGGCTTATTAAGGCTAAAAATACCTCTCGTTGCATTCAAATCCTGGGTTAGCTCTATAATAAACGAGGTTTCATTTTTGCCCATAGCTTGTATTGGATAGCTTTTATATACCGGGACGAGTCCTGATTTTTCAATAGACTGGATCATGCCATAATCCAGACTATCTTTAGAAAAAACCCGGGACCTGTTTTGATAAAGATCAAGTTCATTTTTTCTACCTTTTTGAAAATGATAAATACCACTTTCTGCAGAAACATAGGCTGAATTACCATTGATTATTTGTGCAGAGATAAACACATCTTCTTCGAAGATTTGCTCGGGAATTTCAATAAAATAACGATCGTTGCCCGCATATATATTGAAGTAGCCCTTTTCAACTTTCATTTCTGCAGGCTTGTAAAAATCATCAAAAGATTTTGGTTTATTCGTATTCTGCCCCCTTACTAAAACTCCATTGAAAAGAATTAAAAGCAGCTCTACTAGAATTATTTTTGTACGCATTTAATTTATTTTTTCTTGAAAAGGATTTAAAATTGTTGATTGCCTTGTTCCCAAATCTTTATAAAATTGAGTATTCCTAAATAATGGGCTTTGGTCAACGATTCGGTATTTAAAATTTGATTTTCGGCAAAAGCTTTAATCTTGTAGATTTGAGATTGTATGGTAAGCGTATTGTTATAAGATACGTTATTTTGATTCTCGATATTGATATTCAATTGAGATAAATAACTGCTCTGCAGTCGTTTTTCAAATTCCGAAAGTCGTTTGTTTTTGGCTTTACTTAAGAACAAGCTCTCGAATGCAAAGTCGAGAAGCTCCTCTGTAGTTAAAGGGTTCTTATTTTTGATTTCAGAATTATTAAACCCTAATCCACTTATAACCAACTGATAAACGTAATTTTCAAAATAGGCGTATTTATCTTCTTCTAAATCAATTTTATCTAGAAATGAGACCTGAGTCAGCCATACAGGTTCCTTCAGGGCATACTCTTTTAGAAATTCAAGTGCATATATTTGGTCTTCATAAGTGACCGGGGTATACTGCACAGCATAGTTTTGATGCTCACTAAAAACCGTGTCTCTATAGTAGGCTCCTATAAAATTCATCACATGCTTTACATACCTATGGTATTGTCTTGCCAGATATAAATACCTTCGCTTTAACAATATATAATCATCCTGATTTTGGTTTGCAGTCCATTGTTCCATATGATCCATGATATACCTCACGTTTTTAATGGCGAGCCCGCTAGCATAAACGATATCATCCCCACTATCTTCCGATTGTACTCTGGGATCAGGTGATTTTTCATCTAAAAAACCAATTCCCCCTTTTTTCATTTCTTCCTTAACAAAGTCATTTAGCTTTTCTTTAAGAATAGAAGTTTTTATGGTGTCTGGATAATACTTATATCCCCATTCAATGGAAAAAAAATCATAGGCTCCAAGCTTTGGAATTAAGTTTTCTTGTTCAACATGGTCTTCTGGTTGCGCTATAAAATTGAAGCGTTGATAATCCATTACAGAAGTACCAAGTCCATTTTTATCTAAAAAATCATTATTCCTTAAACTATCTACCGGAAAAAAGGAACTTCCCATGAAATTGTGACGTAAGCCTAAGGTATGTCCTACTTCATGAGTGATTACGGTGCCAAATAACTTCCCCATTAACTCTGGATTTAAAGGATATTCCCTGGCCATAGGATCTGTAGCGCTGGACATCACAAAATAATTCATTTGGATCAAATCGGTCACCGTATGAAAAATAGCAACTTGTGCATTAATAATTTCTCCAGAACGCGGATCTACAATTTCAGAACCATAGGCATTTGCAATGGGCGAAGCTTTATAGGAAATAACTGAATATCGCGCATCATCTGAAGCGTAGTCGGGATCTTCTTCTTTTGTAGGTTCTGGCAATGCATATATTGCATTTTTAAAACCCGCTTTTTCAAAAGCCTTTTCCCAACGCGCAACCCCCTCAATCACGTAGGGAACCAGATAGTCTGGCATATCTTTATCTATATAAAACACAATTGGCTTTTGAGGTTCCACGAGTTCCCCGTTAAAATAGCGTTCTACATCTTCTGGTTTCGGCTCAAGGCGCCAGCGTTTTGTTATTTCAAAGACTTCATTTTCCCTTCCTAATTGCCCCCTGATGTGGCTGGAAAAATAGCCAATCCGTTCATCAAATGGTCTAATTTTTAATGGCTTTTTCGGAAGTAAAATCCATAATGCGCCTACTTCCCAAATACTATTGGAATACGTGCTTTCCCCTGGTTTAGAATCTGCGTAGGTTCTTACCGAACGAAAGCTAATATTAGTGGGGTAGCTAACTATTTCTGTAGGATAAGAACTTTCTTTGATGTAGTTTCCTAAGTCCAATTCGCTTTTTGAACCTTGTAACGCAAACAACTCGCTATCTCCCAAATAATAATCTGTCATATCTATCAGGTATTTATGGTCTGAGCTGGCAACTATGGAAAAATTCTTAATCGTTGGATTAATCAAACTATTATAATAAGGAGCATATCTAAAACTAGTGTCTTCTATATGATACACAACAGGACTAAGTAAACTTATCACCTCGTCTTTCTTCTCGAAACGAACCATATTTTCAGGCAAGGCATCATCACCATACCCAAATCTTTTATTGAGTTTTCGATCATTCTTTTGTACCCCTTTTAGAATAGTTAGGGTAACCAGTATGTCCCTACCCAGGATGGTATCTGGAATCTCGAGTAAAAATTGGTTTCTCCTTTCATAAACATTTATAAATCCAGAGCTTGTTTTTAGTACATCATCACCCTCTAAATAGTTAGAGATAGAAGGAATTGTATCTCTTTTAGCTTCACTAAAATCTTTTGCTAACCCGTGTATGCTTACAAACAAGCTAGTAAGAACCAGTACGACTCTCATATATCTAATTATCAACTGTAATTTGGCATAAGCCGTGTAATCCGTATTGCGATTGCGATTCCTATTCATAGTGTATTAATAAACTACTTAAAGTATTTTCATGATTTTTTCTCAATCAGTGGTGTCAAGGTGGCCATTTTGGATCCTGATGACCTCTCAATCATTATCTATTTCATCCTTTATCATGCCCGTTATCCTCCAAAGCATAGATTGCAAAGTACTGGCGTAGTGTAATTGTTCTTTATTAAGGGGATTCCTTTCCAACACTACATTACATGAACCACAGCCCATCTTCTTATACTACCACCTCGTTGCAGGGGTTTAAGGCGGTTTTCTATATGGATAGGTACGTGATTTTGTAAACCACAACTTGCTGCATTTCTAACACAAAAGGCAATGCTCCCTTATAGAGTAATAAATACATTGTACCTTAAACCTGCATAGTCCTTCAGGTAAGGTATATTCACCCTTACAATGGCACGTATTTTAGAAACTAAGCGAACTACTAGTCCAGTTTTCAACTCATTTATGATCCCTAAAAAACTGATAATTTTTAACACGCAGTTAATTACTTAACTATAATCCTTGGTTTATCGGATTTATGTCATTCCCCACGCTTTGCAAATCAATGTCATAATTATCAATATAATATTGACGCACCATATCATAACGTGTTTTCAGTAGCCCATTGGTATCTTTTAAAGGTGAAAATATCCCCTCCCATGAAGTTTCTCCGGTGTCATATTCGTTAACCATGGTCGCCTCTTTATTCAAATAGTCTTCAGAATAAAGGATCATCATAGTCACAAATTGTTTCCAGTCATTCTCTGGAGATGCTCCATAATAGGGTTGTAAAATACCTATGCCCCATAATGCGGTATTTGTTCTTTGGGCTGAGGCAAGGGAATAATTAGCTGATGCCCTAAAGGTCTCTGTAGGATGCAACTTACCCTGGCCATACATACAATCTATGAAAACACGATTAAGCCCTTTCTCAAATTCTGATTCCTGGGCTTTTGTTAAGTCCAGTACCTCTTCTTTAGCATAGGAGACACAAATATTATCATAGTTATAATAAGCAGGAATGTCTACTCCCTTTATTTTTAAAGGAAAAGTTAGAGGAGGAGTAAAATCAAATTTACAGTCTTGAACTTGTGAACATAATAAAATTTTAACAGGTAAAAACTCATCTAAAAACCCGGGGGAATAGTGACTAAACCAGGTTTGTTGCAATAAATCCAATTGTGGCTTGATATAGTTTTCATTGGGTGCTAGATATATAAACCCGAACCTTCCATCAGTAGTATCTGTAGCGGGTTCACCGTTTACCCACTTAGAGGGAGTCCAATACGCATCCTTATCAGTAAATTCATACAGCAAATATGTGCCGTAATCCTCGTAAAACGATACAATGTCGTTATCAAAATCATTGTTGCCCTGGGGTACTGTATAACCAGTTTCAATTCCTGAAGGTTCCAGTACATTATCATCGGTATCAGAACAAGAAGATAAAGCAAAAATGCTTAAAAAAATATATAAATAACTAGTTCTCATGGTATTCGTTTTTATTAATTCATAATTCTGTTTTATCGACATAGCGATATAGAACTTATCTTGGGTTTTGTGACAATTCAGGATTTCTTTCCATAACATTATAAGGGATCGGCAAAGCATATAGTAAATCACCTGGCGCAAGCCTGTATGTAGTTGCATTACCGTCTGCATCGATAAAAGTATGGTCTACCCCCAGATTTAAACGCTTTATATCCCCCCATCTTAGCCCCTCTTCTAAAGATAATTCCCGCCTCCGCTCTTCCAAACAAAAATCTAATAATACTTGGCCATTGGTAATATCCACGGGGCTATAAGTACCCGTTTCATAACGTGCTTCACGCAGTTCATTTAAGTCTGCCAATGCTTTTACCCTATAATCGCTCATTCCTGTTTCAAGAAACATGCGGCAGTAGGCTTCTGCCCTGTTTAGATACACTTCTGCATTTCTAATCCCTCTATCACCATAATTCGCGTTACTTACACTTATTTTCTTACTCACAAAATAATAGGTTGAGCCATTATTTGTAGAAGTTCTAAAATACGTTTCGGGCCTTAGATCTTCAGTATCGTACAAAGACGTCAACGTCGAAGATACCGTATAAGGTGGTTTACTATTGAATATTGGACTGAGGGGCCAGTAATTTGAAGTTCCACCTGTAGAGACACCGTACACCCATAAAGGCTCAGTACTAACATCAATATCATAAACCCCTTTAGCAAGGAATGTTGATGTAGATGAACCTAAATAGGCAAGCGAAGGTTTTTTTGATAAAACATCTGTACTATAATCAATAATACGCTGCAAGTCCTCATTGCTGTTTTTATAAATATAAAAGCGGGTTAACATGGCTTCTGCGGCAAGGTAACCTACCCTAAATAGACTAGGAGCAGTATAATTTTCTTTTAGTAGAGTTACTGATGTCGTTAAATCAGCTTCTATTTGATCGAAGGTTTCTTTTAAGGTATTACGTTTGGGATAGACATCCTTAACGTTCATGCTTAGCACTAATGGTAAGCCTAAAGCTTCATCAGGATTTATTTGATTCCCAGAATAAGGCTGGCAATAGACTAAGGCTAGTTTAAAATAATAATAGCCCCGTAAAAACAAAACCTGTCCTTTTAATGCATTAACTTCCTCTTGTGTGTCGGTAATTTTTTCCAAATGATCTAATACTACATTACAACCTTTAATTTTACTATAGTACGATACCCAAGAGTTCGCGTCGTTTGGAATTTGGAAGGCTCCATCAAACATGGTATTAGTATAGGTAAATATATACATGCCATTTTCAAAATTTGTGAGGTAATTATCTGCCGTAAGCCCATTAGACTCTATATTATCTGTTAATAGATTGAGATAAACATCACCAGAAAACAAATAAGGATAGGCCTCACTGTACATGACTGCAGCGAGATCTTCGAGCGTTTCAGGAATAATTTCATCCTGGCTGGTCTCCTCCAAAAAATCTGAACAAGAGGATAAAAACAAAACTGAAATACCAAATAATGCGATTATATTTAATTTTAAGAATCTCATTTTTTTTAAAATTTAGAATGTAACATTAACATTAAAAGTATAGGAGCGTGTACGGGGTTGATTACCTCTGGCCACCTCGGGATCCCGGCCCTGAAAATCTTTACTTACAATGGAAAAAACATTTGAAGCACTCAAGCCCACATTCAACGATTTACATTTTAAATTTTCACAAAAACTACTGGGAAAATTATAACTCGTATTCAATGTGTTCAATCTTAGGCTTGATGCATCCACAACCCGGTCTGTACTATAATTATACATTTGATATAAAGGCACATAGGTTAAAGTTTCCCCTGGCAGAAGAATAGGGTTCATTGCAGCATCCTGATCCGGTAAACCCGGTAGTTGGGCCGAAGGATTTTCAGGCGTCCATCTGCCATTCAATTCTGATGATAAATTGTCATATTCATTAGGTAAAATAGCCGTAGGATATGCCGATTTCAAGAATTTCTTTCCTCCTAACTGAAGATAAAAGCTGGCAGATAAGCTAAATTGTTTATATCTAAAGGTATTACCGAAGCCAGCTGTAAAATCAGGATCGCCCTTTCCTACATATTCCAGGTAAGCTGTAGGATCCTCACTTGGAAATGTTCCCTCCTCTACTGAAAGATCAATAATGGGTCTTCCGGTTTCTGGATCCACCCCATCAAATTTAAATGCCCAAAAAGAGGAGAGCGGATAGCCTTCTTTCAACAAAGTACCTTGAATAGCTGATTGCCAGCCATTATTTTGAGTTCCGACTTTAGTGACTTCATTAAAATTTTTGGCCGTATTCATGTTTACAGACCAGTTGAAATTTTGAGTACGCACCGGAGTAAAACCTGCCGTCAGTTCATAACCTCTATTTCTTAAACTACCCCCGTTTACCGGCATTGTTTCTATACCGTATTCCGCAGGTAAACTAAGTGGTGTGATGATATCTTTACCATTTTTCTCATAATAGTTCCCGCTAAAGAAAATTTTATTTTTGAACAAACTCAGGTCAAAACCTAAATTATAAGTTGTGGTTTGTTCCCATCGTAAATCTTCATAGGGCAGATTTTTAATTTGAAGCAGGTAATCCCCTGTGTTTGCATCATAAATGCGAGCTGAAGCCGTTGTACTTGGAATTTGAACGATCAAACTGGGACTAAAGTTAACGGCCATATTACGCTGATATCCAAAAGTACCTCTTAAGCTTAAATTACTTATCCAATCAATATCCCGTATAAATCCCTCATTACCGGCATTCCATCTTAGACCACCTGCCCAAACAGGATTGAACTTCTCATTTGGAAATTGGCCAAAGCGATTTGAAGCATCTCCCCTAACACTAAAGTTTAACACATAACGATTATCATAAGTGTAATTAAGGGTTAAGTAGTAGCCTAATGTATTGGTTTTTCGATCTGTAACAGCGTTCGAGAATTTATTTCTATCGGCAGTACCTGTATATAGCGAATTTGCAAGGACGGTTGTACCAGAAGTAATGGTAGGAGGCACCAATGCAAATGATCTTCCCCTACTATGCAAATAACCATATGTGGTTGAATTAAATCCATCATATTTTAGGCTCTGGGATTCAACCCCTAGCAAAGTTGAAAAATAATGAACATTATTAAAAATCTTATTATAATTCAAATTAGCGCGCAAGTTCCAGTTAGCAGATTGGTTATTATCTGTATTAAGAACTCCCCCTATAGGCAATTTAGACCTCGCATATAATGGATCTCTAGAGCTTAAAGTTGCATACTCATAGCCTCTGATTGCGGTTATTAAATTTGTGGTTTCCGTGGCATAAGAATTTCCCATTGTTGAGGAAATATTATAACTGCCTAGCACATTCAGGTTCAACTCAGGTAAAATAGTATAGACAACATTTACATTAGAATTGAGCGATTGAACGGTATTGGAGTTGGCCGATTCATTTCGTTCATTTATATAATTGTATAGATACCCATTGGATTCATCTTTGTAATAAAACAAGCTACCATCCTCATCGTATGCAGGAATTACACGGTTTATTTTGGTTGCATAATCATAAGGGCTAACCAAATAAAAACCATCCGTTTCCGCCTTGCTGCCGCTTAAACGGAAACTAATTGATAATTTCTCATTTAATTGACTATTAATACCTACCGAGGCATTTAATGACTTGCTTTCATTACCTATGGCAGTTCCTTGATTATCAGCGTAGCCTATTGATGAGTAAAACCTTACTTTACTGCTACCCCCACTAAAACCTATATGATGTGATTGACTAAAAGGATTACGATAAAGAATATCAAACCAATCAGTATTTGCACTTTCCATTTTTGCTACCCTGCCATTAAATTCATCATAGGATATCTCCCCAAATAAATAGTTGTTTAATGCTCCTGCAAAACCGACATCATTATTGGTACGGGTGGCAATTAAGCCTCTCTCAAAAATTTCCCTAGAAACAGCTACCCGTTCTCTGGAGTTCATCAACTCCAACTTGTCATAGGTAACTTTTTCCCCAAAATTAAAATTTGTGGAATAGGTGACAGATAAAGGTCCTTCTCTTCCCTGCTTTGTTCTGATCACAATAACACCGTTTGCCGCTCTCACTCCGTAGATAGCTGTTGCCGAAGCATCTTTTAATACCGTAATATCCTGAATATCATTTGGGTTCAACCAGGCAATGGAATTTCCTACATAATTTCTAATAAAATCAAAATTATCTTGAGTAATCCCTCCGTTATTATCAAAAGTTTGTGTATTAAAAGGTAGCGGATCTTCCTGAACAATTCCGTCAACAACCCAAATAGGTTCCTGATTTCCTAAAAAAGTAGAAGTACCCCGAACTCTTGATTTTTGACGAACACCTACCTCTCCTGTAAGGTTGGTAACATTTAAACCTGCTACCTTTCCTTGCAGCATTTGCTCAACAGTACTAACCCCGTTTATATGTAATTCTTTGTTAGATATACTGGTCACCGCACCAGCAACTCGTTGCTCTTGAATATTTTGATAACCTGTAGATACTACTTCTACTGCATCCAGCTCTGTTACATCGAGATCAAGCACGACATCAAGAACCAGCCTGTCGCCTACCAGAACTTCTTTCTTTTTAAAGCCCAAGGAATTAAATATCAAAACGTTATTGGTAGACATAACCACAATTTCATACTCGCCGTCAAAATTTGTCACTACACCTACAGAAGTCCCCTTAATTCGGATATAAACATCAGGGATAGGGATCCCATTGGCATCGGTAACTGTCCCGGAAACGGCTATTTGGTTTACCGATCTACTTTCTTCAATAATGATGTTATTACCATCTGACAAGACTACATTAAACCTGGATCCTGGTATACTCTGCGCAATAAGTTTATTTATTTTTATTACCCCCTTAACCAGCTTTACTTTTGGCAAACCCGCGAAAAGTCCATCTGGATAAAGAAAATTGTAACTGGTTTGCTCTGTGATTAACTGAAAGACCTCGTCTACTGTAATTTCACCGGATGATTCAATGTTTACTTGAGCCTGTGAAT
Source organism: Zunongwangia sp. L-65 (assembly GCF_056859415.1). Taxonomy (NCBI): domain Bacteria; kingdom Pseudomonadati; phylum Bacteroidota; class Flavobacteriia; order Flavobacteriales; family Flavobacteriaceae; genus Zunongwangia; species Zunongwangia sp. L-65. The sequence continues at coordinate 58,305 of NZ_JBSXOK010000071.1, read as the reverse complement.
AACCCATGTCTGCATTAAATCCTAAAGCCGTGGTAAAAAATAAAAGTAAGAATGTCCTCATGATTATCAACAAGAATTGCTTCCTTACCCTGAAAACTATTTTAGGGCTACAGACATTAAACAACTTAATTTTCATAAATTTGAATGGTATTAGTTAGTAATTGCTTTAACTGATCAAATTAGAAGGGACGAAGTTTGAACCTGCGAAAATTTGAACTTCGCTCCCTTTTTCTTTTATAAATTGAGTATTTTTAAAATTGATTTTTTCTACCTTAAGCGTAACTGCTTTTCATTGATTTCGTAGTTTTTTATAATACCGAAGCTTTTAATCCTATTTAGTATTTTGGTGATCTCCTGATCCTTCTGAATTCTACCTATAAATTTGACCTCTTCCAGCTCGCTTCTCTCAAAAATCACATCCATATCGTACCAGCGGCTCAGCACCTCCATAATTTGTTTAAGATTTTTTCGCCTAACAATAAATTCGCCATTTACCCAACCCGTTTCTTCTCTCAAATTCACCTTATGAATTGATAGTGTGTAGGTATCATCATCGAGTATCGCTTGCTGTTCTGGCAGAAGAATTTGCTGTTCCCTTGGTGTATTGATCTGAACTTTTCCTTCCACCAGCGTGGTAAACACCTTTGTCTCCCCAGCGTAGGCTTTAATATTAAACTCAGTACCCAGTACCTGTATCTCCTGTTCTTTGTGAATCACTTTAAAATCTGCCCCCTGGTGTTTAAGACTGGAGGAAACTTCGAAGAAGGCTTCTCCATAAAGCAGCTCTACTACACGGCTTTGAGCCCTGATAAAATGTACAGGATATTTTAGCTTAGACTCAGAGTTTAACCACACCTTAGTACCATCAGCTAATTTAACAAAGAATTGTCCCCCCCGGGGTACCGTTAAATAATTATAGGCAATTTTAGTATCCGTTACATCGCCTTCGCTATAATCGAGTCCTTCTGGACTACTTACTGCATTTTGAATACGTGATGCATTACCTTCTTCCAGAGCTATTTCCTCCCCCGTTTCCAGAAGTAAAACTGCATGGTTTTTTAAAGGTTCAATTTTATTATTAACAACTAATGGCACCGTATCTTCAGCCAGATCCTTATCCAGCAAAACAGAAAGGGAGATAATGATCAAAATAGAAGCTGCTACTCCAGATATGCGTGTCCATAATTTTCGAACCTTCTTTTGCTTTTGCATTTTACGTATTTTCGAGAGAAAGTCCTTCTTTTCCTGCTCCGTATTAAAATCTTCCATAATATGATCTATAGCATAATCCATTTGCACCAAAGACTTAAATTCCTTTGCATTTACAGGATTTTTAATCCAACTTGACAATTCATCTAATTCTCGTTCTGAGGCCGTCCGGTTTAAATATTTTACTGTAAAATCCCTTAATTGAGGTTTCATTAAAATTATATTTTATATACCTATTAAGATCGTCAAGTTAAAAACCCCTAATATTTTAAATATATTTCTTAATTTTTGTATAATTAACAGATTATTCTAAGCGAAATGAAAGAAAAATACCAAATACCTTACACAAACGAAACCGTTTTGATAACCGCTTTACGCAAAGGCGAAGAATCTGCCTACGCTTATCTAATGGATTGTTATCATCACAAACTTTGTATTTACGCTTACAGCTTCTGTAAAGATCGAAGTTTAGCCGCAGATATGGTACAGAATGTTATGTTTAGATTATGGAAAAAAAGAACTTCGCTTAAAACCGATTTGAGCATAAGAAGTTTTCTGTACCGCTCTGTCTACAATGAATTTTTAGATCAATACAAACACCGAAAATTTATTTTAAACCTGGAAAAGGAATATATGACTGCCGTAAACACGCTGTTAGAAGAAGAAGAGTCCAATCTGGAGCGATTGATTCTGCAAGTGAAAAAGGAAATCGATAATTTACACCCGAGATGTAAGGAGATATTTTTATTGAGCAAGTATGAGGGATTAACCAATCTGGAAATAGCAGCACATCTTAATCTTTCTGTCAAAACCGTTGAAAACCAAATGACCCGTGCTTATACCCAACTGCGGGAGAAAGTGGGTGAAAAGCTGCAAAGTATTCTTTTTTTGTTATTTGCAATCCCAAAAAAGGATCAATCGGATCATGGATCATTCTCAAAAGTTGTGTGTATAAGTTACAATAAAAAAGCCTTTCATTACTGAAAGGCTTTTTGCAATCTTGCGGTCTGGACGAGACTCGAACCAATCTTAAAAATCCTTATTTTACAGGCCTTTTCGGAGTGTTGGTTTTCGCACTCACCGAATTCGGCACCGTTAACAAACATTAACAATTGAGTTATCCAAATAAATTCAAATAAATATAAATTTTATTCTCCGGTGAAAATATCCTGAAAAGCATTTTCAATAATTTTAATTTCATCCTCTTCCAAGTCTTTAAAATGTTTTTCCTTTTTTTTACTGGATAATTTACCATTATTCTGATCAAGTAATTTAATCAGTAGATCCGCTTCCGTATTCGGTAAGGTTACATGTTTATTAATAAATTCAGTCATTCTATCGTATTTTTCAAGATAATCCAATTCGGCCGGTATAATTTTATCAATCGTGTCTTCCACACATTCGTATAAAAATTCGGCCTGCCTGGTCAGGTCAAAATACCGATACAGATCAATTGTCTCATTTAATATTTCAATATTATGATTTGGTGTTTCTTTCCATTTAATTAAATCGACTCTGGGGGATGAGAAATGTTCCAGGATTTCCTGATATTCATCTATACGATCTAATATTGCCGAGGATATTGGAAAAATCATACCTCTTTTAGTGTATCCCATTCTGGTGAGGATATGATGTATAATATATCTATGAATCCTTCCATTACCGTCAGATAAAGGATGAATAAATACAAACCCAAAAGCTATACTTGTTGCTGTGAGTACAGGATCGTAACCGGCTTGCTGCAAAATTGAATTCGTTTTCAACAATCCCGGCAAAAGTAACGGAAGGTCTTTTGCCTTAGCAGATATGTGATCGGGCATTGGGCTAAAGGTTTCCCTATCGTGCTCCCCTATAAAACCTTCACCCTTTCGTAACCCCATATTCCTAAGCTTTTTGCTTCCAATCACTATATCCTGTAATCGTTCAATTTCATCAATTGTAAGTGGTGTTTTACCTGATTGCCCAATTGCTTTTCCCCAATTACGGGCACGTACGTTTGGCGGGTTTTCTCCTTCTATGGCAAAGGAAGCTTTTGAATCTTTTAGTAATAAGAAAGCAGCAGTTCTTCGGATCAAATCTTTGTCCCTCTTGCCCAAACCTGTTTCAATAGCCCGGGAAAAATCCTTCTGGATATAATTTTCCAATTTTTCCGTTTTACGGATCATTGGACAGTATTCAGGACTTCCCGGGAGGTTGTTTCTTACTCTGTGTCGAGTGGAATTAAGAGGCTTACCCGTAAACTGTATTGATGGATTCACAATATCTATATAAGTTCCAGTTTTGAGGTCCGGTACCGGGAGCCTCTCACTTAATAAGTATTCATACAAAAACCAGACTTTCCTTGAATATTGGCTTGTGGGTTCATCGTTTAGCATCTTTAAAACGATTTTATTCCCCATTAACTCAAAAAACTTTTTAAGTATATAGAGGTCCAAAGCTTCATATTTTAAGGCAAAAACTAAGTGACTTTTTAGCTCGTCATTGGGCTTATGCCGAACAGTAAAAACTTTGTAGTCTGGAGTATCATAGCGTTGATGTTTTTCTGTAGAAATAGATAATATGTCGGGTAATGGAATTTCAATGTTATACTCGCTTTCAATTATTTTTATTATTAAAGCATAACCAATTAGGAAACCTTCCTCAGGTAAAACACGTTCGTGAAAACTGCTTACTTTCTGTGAAAAATAATTATGCATTAGCTTATATTGTGAATTTTAATTACAAATATAAATGAAAAACCATTACTTGACGTGAATAATGGTTTGTAACGGATAAAACTATGAAAAGTGATTATTCGATTTATAGCTCAACACGTTTTCAGACTTTACATCATCTATCAACGAGGCAAGCCTCGGGTATTTAACCCTCAAATAAATTAAAAATGAAAAATATTTTTTAAAATTTTCTTATCATTTATTTGATACAAGAGTATACATCTAGAACCTTTCTTTTTTCCAATTTGATCCAGACTCTCCATAATTATGATTTAAACCCCTATTATTGCTTCATTAGTAATTTTATACATCATAATTCAGTATTTCGCACTGGTTATTGCTGATTATGGCATTACAGATTTATATTGAACGACTAACATATTTGTAACAGGGAGAGAAATACAGGAAAAAACATCCGAGTTCAAATCTCGGTCTCGCTACCAGGAAAATCAAAGCCTCACAGAGAAGTGAGGCTTTTTCTTTTCACACCTAGTACAGAATTCTATCTATTTCAAATAAATTAATATGGGCCATTTTTAATACCTTCGTTTGACAGGGTTTTGATGGAAATTTTATTTTATTTTTGAAAATCCAATCTTGGAAAGTAACCATTCAATTTATAGTTCGAAGTTAATCCTTCCAATTATGATTATGGGTATACCGAAACCATCCTCAAATTACTAAGCATTGCCTCCCGGATTTTTCTCTTTATGGCAATGCAAATACAATCCCTCAATTGTAAATTCCCTTGCTTCTAAGTAGATATATCAGCTTCCCTGGGAAGCGGAACGGTATCGAATACACCTCCTTCCTTATCATAGAAAGTTCCGAAGTACATATACTTCCCATTGACGGTTGGGGTTCGTTTGGCCGTGATCAGGTTACCGTAAATTTCCACTGGTTTACCTATATGCTTTCGCAGGTCTTGGGCTGTAAGGTTGCTTTGCATCGGGTGTTTAAGCAGCTCAAAATGCCCGGGGAGTGAAAACCCCAGCAGTTCCATCTGGTCGTAGGCTTCGATAAGCCGGTTAGTGGTAAATTCCGGCAGCTCAAAATCCCTGTGCCGGGGCCGGAACAATACCGCTTGTTTCGACAGGGATTTCCCCTTCCGAAGTTTAAAATAAGCCTTCCAGAGCAGGTGGTGCTTATCCAGGCCGGTAAACCGGAAAGCCCCTATTTTTAACAAAAGGCCAAGCTGCTCTATGGAGATGTCAACCCTGTCGATAAAATCATCAAGGGATTTAAAGGCCCCGAAAAACTGCCGGTTTTCCAGGATCTGCCCGATAAGCTTTGTTTCCAGTTCTTTAATATACCCCAAACCCAGGTAAATATCCCTTCCGAAAATGACAGTGGGATGATCGCTTTTATTGATATCGGGCGCGTGTACCTTTCCCCCGCACTTCCGGATCTCCTGAAGGTAGGTTTCCACATCATAAAAGCCTCCCCCGTTGTTTAGTGCCGCCACCATAAACTCCAGCGGAAAGTAACATTTTAAATACAGGCTCTGGTAGCTTTCCACCGCGTAGGAGGCCGAATGTCCCTTGGGAAACGCGTAACCCGCAAAAGAGGCTATCTGTTCCCATACCTGCTCCACCAGGGCTTCGGAATAGCCTTTCTTCCTGCAATTTTCCCGGAATTTACGCTCGATTTTCCCAATCTGTCCTTTAGAGGTCTTTTTTCCGCTCATCCCCCTTCGCAGCACATCGGCATCATCAAAATCCAGGTCCGCGAAGTTGTGGGCCACTTTCATCACGTCTTCCTGGTACACCATCACCCCGTAGGTTTCGGGCATGATCTCGTACATTACCGGGTGGGCATCCTTTCGTTTTTCAGGGATGCGGTGCCGTTTGATATATTCCTCTTTCATCCCGCCGTTGGCGATGCCCGGGCGGATAATGGAACTGGCCGCCACCAGTCCTATATAACTGTCGGTCTGCAGCTTGGTAAGCAGCCCCCGCATGGCCGGGGATTCAATATAGAAGACACCCATACAATCCCCTGTTTGTAGCATATTATTGATATTGGGATCGTTTTTAAACACCGACACATTTTCTATGTCTTCTATCTGTGCGGACGGCTGGTTTTGTTTTATGAGTTCGATGGTATCGGTAATTTTGGAGAGCCCCCGTTGTCCCAGGATGTCGAATTTGTGGATCCCTGCTTCTTCACTGATGTTCATATCGATCTGAACGGTAGCAAAACCTTTCGGGGGCAGGAAGGTAGCCGCATAATTACAGATCGGCTCATCCAGGATCAATATTCCCCCGGAGTGCACGCTCAGGTAATTGGGAAAGCCCTCTATAAGGCTGCTATAGCGCAGTACCAGCCGCTCCAGTTCATCCAGTGCTTCATAGCGAAAAAAACCTGCGGAGAGTTTATCGATATTTTCCTTTGGCAGCCCGAAGACCTTTCCCAGTTCCCGGGCTACCGCCTTTCGCCTGAAGGTCACATAAGTACCCATAAGGGCAGTATTGGCATATTTCTTAAAAATGTAGTCCGTCACGTCATCCCGGTGCTTCCAGGAAAAATCAATATCAAAGTCCGGGGGGCTGCTGCGATAGGCATTGATAAAACGTTCAAAATAAAGGTCGAGTTCTATAGGATCTACATTGGTAATCCCGATGATATAGGCCACAATGGAGTTGGCCCCGCTCCCCCGCCCGATAAACGGGTAATTCTTTGATTTGGCATATCTCACAATATCCCAATTGATAAGAAAAAAAGGCACAAAACCCAATCTTACGATGGCCTCCAGCTCTTTTTTAACCCGGGCAAGCACTTCTTCGGAAGGCCTGGGATAACGCCGGGGAAGGTGCCGGTAACACAGGGCAAGGAGTTTACGATCATCTTCTTCCCTGCTCTTTCCGAACACCTGTAAGTTTTTATTTCCCGCCTTTTTACCAAACCCAAAACCAACACTACAGTTTTCTATAAGCTGCTTGGTATTACTGATTATATGCGGGTAATCCTCGAATTCCCTCCTGATAACCTCCGGAAGGACCATCTGTTGTGACAATTTCCCCTGTTCACTTGTGGGGAGCTGGCTTAGCAGCGTGTTGTTATCGATCGCCCGTAGGAGGCGGTGGGCGTTGTAATCCTTTTTATCCCTGAAGGTGACCGTCTGCAACAGCACCAGCTTGTTTCGGAATTCCAGGTAAGGGGAAAATTTCAGTTTCCGAAGGCTTTCCACGGACACCCCGATAAATTCATTGGCAGCAAACGCGGTTTTTTTATCAGCTACCACTTTTTCAAAAGGATAGATCACATAACAATCCGGCAGCGCGGGGGCAGCACCCGGAAAATCCTTTTTCAGGTGCAGGTGCCGGGAAAGGTGTTCATTGAGCTGCCGGAAACCATTATTGTTCCGGGCGATCCCCACATACTGCTGCCGTGCCCCGTTCCTGAAATCGATCCCGACCAGCGGGTGGATACCATAACCGGGGGCAAGTTTTAAAAACTCCAGGCATCCCGAGGTATTGTTGATATCGGTCAGCGCCAGGTTTATCGCCCCTTTGCTTTGTGCAAGGCGACACAAGTCTTCCACGGAAAAAGTCCCGTAGCGCAGCGAATACCAGGTATGGCAGTTCAGGTACATCATTGCTGCCGGTGTGCATGGAGCATTGGGGGCTGGCCGTTAAAAGGATTCTCCATGCGGCCCACGCTGGTCCCGCCAAAGGTAGCAGCCCTTACCACGCTATGTTCCCCAAACCTGTTGCGGATCTTATCCAGGGAGTTGTACAAACTCAGCATTTTTTCGGAATCATCAAAAAGGTTGATCTGGTAATTCCCGCCGACCAGTCCGCCATACCTGATCCCCACCAGCCGTATAAGCAGGCGCCGGTTATAGAGCTGTTTGAAAAGTTCAGCGATTTTCGGGATAAGGACATGATCGGCGCTGGTATAGGGGATTTTTGCCTGTTTGGTGTAAGTCTGGAAATCCGAATACCGGATTTTCACACTCACGTTAGAAGTCAGTTTGTTCCCCCGGCGCAACTGATAGGCCAGGTTTTCCGCCATTCCCGACAGGGTGGCATGCAACTGTTGCATATCGATGGTGTCCCGGTGAAATGTACGTTCCGCGGAAATCGACTTTCGCTCGTGAAAGGGTACAATAGGCGTATCATCTATCCCGTGGGCACGTTTCCAGATGGTCCGCCCGTTTTTGCCCAATACACTTTCCAGCAATTCCACCGGCATGTGCTGGATGGTTTCTATTTTATTGACCCCAAGGCCAAGCAGGGTCTGGAACGTCTTACTGCCGATCATCGGGATTTTCCGGGGCGATAAAGGCGCCAGGAAAGATTTCTCCTGCCCGTAATCGATATAACGTTCGTTGTTTGGTTTGGCCTCACCGGTAGCGATTTTGGAGACGACCTTGTTTTGGGAGAGGCCGAAGGAAATCGGCAGGCCGCTTTCCCTGATGATACTTTCGCGGAGCTCATGGGCAAAGCTGCGGATCCCGAAGAATTTATCCATCCCGCTCAGGTCGGCATAAAATTCATCAATACTCGCTTTTTCAAAAGCCGGCACGCGTTCTTTAATAATTTCGGTCACCTGGTGGGAATACTTGGAATAGGTACCCGTATCCCCTTTGATCACCACGGCCTGCGGACAAAGCTGCCGGGCTACTTTCATGGCCATTCCCGAATGCACCCCGAACTTGCGGGTTTCATAACTGCAGGTAGCCACTACCCCACGCTCCCCCATTCCGCCCACGATAACAGGTTTATTCATTAACCTGGAATCCAGCAGCCGCTCTACAGATACAAAAAAGGTGTCCAAGTCGAGATGTAGGATAGATTTGGAATTCATTGTTTTGGAATATTTCCTGTGGTTTGGATTTTTTCCAAAATTATAAAATTCCTCATTCCCTTTAATACTGATGAACGTTAAAATTCTCCAATACCCGATGAACCACCTATAAACCAACCCAATAAGAATAACTATTCCTGTTCACGAAAACTCACCGCTGAAACAGCTCATATACCTCCCTAAACACCCGCTGAAAGTTTTCTTTCAGCTGTGTTTCAGTAATCCTTTCCGCATAAAAGCCTGTTTCTTTGTGGGGATTGTCCCTTTTTAGCCGTACCTGTTTTTCCTTTCCGTCGGCATAGGTCACAAACTCCCCGGGCCGTAAGCCAAAGAACCGGCTTGCCCTTATTTTGGAGACCTCCCGCTCCCCGGTGGTTACCCGGGTATCAAAATCCAGGCTGTAACTGCGGTTCACACTGGTGGTAGGTTGTTTGACCAGTTCAAAAAAGCGTTCATAGTACCTGGCCGTATCGGGATCATTGACCTTGCCGAAAAACTGGTAAGATAAATTGCTCAAAATAGCCTTACTGGCCTTTTCCCCGTACATCAGGTCGTTCTGGATTTTATCCTGCATCACATAGATGGTGGCAACATCATAACTACGCAGGGTGGCAGGGATACGGTGCATATTGAGTAAGCGGATGGTGGGCGCTTCTTCCATCAGCACAAAAGAAGGTTCCCGGTTCCGGGCACTCATTTGTTTAATAATGGTATGTATAATAGTGGCGATAAGCGGGGAATACGCGGAATCATATTTAGGGTTATTCACCACGGAGATCACTGCCGGGTTTTGCGGGTTATTGATATCCAGGGGCACTTCATCCCCGGAGAGTACATAAAAGATCTTTTCCGTAGTAATTTTTTTTAAGGCGTTGGCCAGGGTACTCTTTACCCCGGCGGTTTGCCGCTCCGAACCTTTTCCCTGGATAAAGGCACTGGCCATTGCCTTGGAGGTCTGGTTACCCGAGAGAAAAGCGATCAGGCTATCGGTATCCAGCAGCTGGTAAACAGCAATTAAATGTGGAAGGCTGCAACAGTCAGGATAACTGGTTTTTAACTTCCATATGAGCCCCCCTATCAACCCTTCTGCCGCGTCATTAAAGAATTTAGTGGTACCCGAAGTGCCCGATTCTTTTTGTTCCAGCAGGTTTTCCAGCAGCACCCGCGAGACTTCGTTCACACTCTCTTCATTGGACACGTAATGCGGGGCAATAGGGTTGACACGGTGAATAATCTTATCAAAGGAAACGACCTTAAAGGGAATTTCACCATCCTTAAAAAGCGGGTAGGCCATTTCGGTCAGCTCAAAATCCTTATAGTCATGAATAATACCACAAAAGCCTTCTTTTCGGAAATGCTTCAGGAAACCATACACCACACTTTCGGTCTTCCCGCTTCCTGCAGAGCCAATAACAGAAGCCCCGCGTTTAATATTATCCAATTGAAGGTATCCAGAATGGATAGCAAAGCTGACGGTATATTTGGGATCGGTATTTTTCTCCTGATCCGAATGATGTAAAAACACATAAAGTGTAATATTGATAAGCATTAACGGACAGCCCACCACCAGGATACTTAAAGTCAGCCCATTACTGTTTGACAGGAAATATATTATAAGACCCAGTAAAATTGAATTAAAGAAAAAAGCGTACCGGCTTATCCGGTACAGCATATAAAATACCGAAGCAGCAATCCCGGTAATTAAAAACACAGAAACAAGGTTCTCCAATTGCATAACCAAAGATTTAGATACCGATGGAACTTGATTTTATGGCCACCTCCACCCCTTTGCGCAGCCTATTGAACATTTTCAGGGCAAGTTGGGCCTGGCTCGTCGGGATACCCGGCACCATAGGAAGTCCCGTTTCCCGCATCAATTTAAAAGCCAGGCCCTTTTCAGCAGTGGAGAGTTTCAACAGGGAGGCAAAATAGGTCCGGGGGTTTTTAATAAAATCTTTCCGGGCCATGTAGGTCTCGGCAAAGTTCCTTTGATAGGCGAAAGTTCTATCAAACGTCTTTTCAGCCTTTTCAAAAAACTGGTCCCTATCAAAACCCCGTTTTACATTCTTGCCATGCATCTCCACTTCCGAGGCCTTATGTTTGCTCCCCGGCGAAAGGCTAAAGGTATTGGAGGCATCCTTCCGGCTTACAATGATATGGACATGGCTTTGGTTTCCTGCCTTTGGCATCCCCTGGACAATTCGCCTCCCCTCCTGTTGGTGTGGCGCCTCCCGCTCCAACCTGTTGATCTCCTTTTCCCTTTGGAGGATACTCCCCTGCAGGGTTCCACTTTCTATTTTTCGGATTTCGTTTTTGAGGGTTAATATTTTGGTGGCGTAGGGCTGGTTTTCCTTGATCTGCCTGTCGGTACCCTTGAAGGTTCGCCGGTGTTCGATTTTTGCATAGTATTTTATATCATCGATGGTAATGGGTCTTCCGTTGATTTCCCTGTTAAAGGATGCTACATAATCCTTCATCAGTTCCCGGGTGTATCTTTTTAAATCCTCGTTACTGTTCCGTAACCGGTTCAGTTCGTATTTGGAAGGGCTGACCGTAATCGAATAGAATTTGGGTTCCGCCTTTTTCAGTTTGGCGGTATTGGCATCAATTTCTTTAACCACTTCATCTTGTGATATTCCATTATCATACTGATTGAAGAAATGCTCCATTTGTGCCGGCTCCAATCCTTCATTTTCTTTCTCCAGGTAACGCACAAAATCTGCTGAACCCTGCGAGAAATTGTTTCCCAGTTTCTGGGGTGTGATCGTGATATACATAGCCCAAAATTTTAGAGTTCGTTATTATAGTTTTGCTTTTCACGAAAGCGTACCTCCTTCTGTTCCCCAATGATTTTCTTTTCCAAAATCAAAGGTTTCTTTTTAGGTTCTTCGGTCCGGAACAGCGATTCCAACATGGCCACGGTGGGTTTGGTCTGGCTCTTTTCCATATTCCGCATAATGGCAATGACCGCATTGATACGTTTCTTTAGATTGGCCTCGATCGTCCTTCCCGTAGGCCCCAATTTTTCCTTTGGGGAAATCTTATTGTAGAAGAAAAAATCGAGCATTGTTTCCAGTGCTTCGGTGTGGGATTTGAAGTGTGTCCTTGAAAATTCCTGAAAACGTTTTGCCGTTCCCTTTTTAAACCTGATGCCGATAAATGAGTCCATAATTCGCCGATTTGTCGCAAATTCTTCCCTAAAATTGGGTGCTGGCAAGGCATTTGTCGCAAATTGTAGGAGGTCGGGAATTTTACATATTTCCAAATTACTGAATATCAATGATTTGTAAATCAAAAGGAGTGCCTAACATCGCGCAGCGTGTTACCCTCTTGCTACTCCTTTTCGTCCCGCCCGGCGGGACAAAAATTCCGTACAATCCGGCTTAAAAGCCCATTGCCAGTTCCTGGAAAAAACTTCCAATTATGTATTTTTTTGATGTGCAGGTTATCGGCGAAAGTAAAAAATAGGATAAGCCTGCATAAAATTTAATGCTGAATTTCAGCCAAATAAAGATAGTGATTTTTATTGGATTGAAGCCGATAAAATGAAAAGGACCCTGGAAGTCCCAAAGGTCCTTTATAGTCATGTTTGGTCGATTTCAGATATTAAACACATAGGTATACCTGTATAAATTCCGCAAAGCTTCTTCTTCAATCATTATCTCAAAATTGGCGCAATGTTCTTTGGCATACTTACGGATAACATTACCAAATTTTCGTTCCACGTCCTTTTTGGAATTTTCCAAAAGTCGGTTTTGGGCTTCTTCGCTCAAGTCGGAAAAATTTAGATAGATCATAACGCTTGGTTTAAAGGATTCCTTCATCTGCAAAACTGTAATAATTGCCATCAGGGGAAAGTATCAAATGGTCTATAACTTTAATATCAAATAACCCCGCAGCATTTTTAATTTTTTGGGTAAGGCGTTTATCTGCTTCACTTGGTTTCAGGGTTCCGCTCGGATGGTTGTGCAGTAATATCACTGCCGTGGCCAAGCTCTTTAGCAGTACGGCAAATAAAATGCGGATATCAACTAAGGTTCCTGTTATCCCCCCTGTGGAAACTTCATAAATCCCTTTTACTTTGTTGGCATTGTTGAGCAGCATAATTTTAAAGGTTTCGTGCAGTTCAATATTATCTTTGTTCCATTGGTTGTAGGCTAATTCTGCAGCACTATGGGAACAGGTTATCTTGGGAAGCAAATTTATTTTTAAGCTTCCGCTGTAACTTATGGCTATTTCATTAACTTTGGTTTTCATTATTGACTTGTTTAAAGGGTTAATAAAAAAGAGGGCGCCACCGTCGAAAATCGCGCCCTCTTTAATTCTAAATTACCCGGCTGAGTTATTGCCGTTCCTTGTTCCCAACAAAAGGATTTCGTCCGCTTCCACTTCGGTTACATAGCGCTTAAGGCCGTCCTTGTCCTCATAGCTTCGGGATTTCAGTTTCCCGGATATCCCGATCTCCTTGCCCTTTACGGCATACTTTTCGATGATTTCGGCGGTCTTGCCCCAGGCTACAATGGTGTGCCATTCGGTTGCCTGTACTTTTTCGCCCTTGTTGTTTTTGTAGTGTTCATTTGTGGCGAGTGAAAAACGGGCTACTTTCCTACCGCTTTCAAGGTTCGTAATGGTTGGTTCCTGTCCAACGTTCCCAATTAACTGTACGTGATTTTTTAAAGTACTCATAATAAAAGAATTAAAGATTAATTAAAATACTACCTGAACCATTCAGACAGTTTGCTTTATTATTTTTTGAAATGATTTACTTATTATATCCAGAGCGTTTTCCTTTTTTGTTTTTTTTGGTGCCGCTTCCTTTTTGATGTTTTTGTACGATTTCATAATATTCCATTTAGATTTACTTCCCATAGAGCCGCCGCTGTTACCTTTTTTGTTGCTGGTACATTTTCAAGAGTTGGAATTAATAAGGAGTTATAAAAGGGAGTGTGCGACCGGTTATGCACTCCGTTTAACTTCCAACTCTTGGTATTTTGCTTACAAAAAAGGTAGGGACAGCGGTGGCCCGGGAGTAGGTTTAAATAGCTATTGTGAAGTATAAAAACATAGGAAGCGGAACTAAATAATTAAATGGAATTCCGATGGAGCGGACTCCGTTCACGATTTCAGATTGGGAATGGAGAGTTCCTTCCCAGAGCATCGGGAAGGGTTACGGAATGGAAAGGAGAAATTGGGGATGGTGTCACTTTTTTAGGGAAGCGCTGCCGCTCGAAATGTAGCTTTTCGCGAAATGCAGGGGAATGTGCTGAATGGTTTATGAAAACGGATATCCTCTTGATGTAGACTTGATTTCAAACCTGTAGATTACAACGTAGGAACAAAAAAAGCTCATGTTTATACTTGTATTTTATAAATTATTTAAGCTGAGGTTTTCTTTTTTTGAACAATTGTAAAGCGTGAAGAAGGAGGACAACTGCTATTATATTATAAGGATTGTTTTTATTCAAAAAATATATCTAAGCCTCTTTGGTTGTATTGGAAAAAGTTAAATTCGTTTTAAAAATTACTCACAAGTCTCCTCCTGAGTTGCAAATATTCTGTTATTATTTTAATGATGTAAAAAGGTTATGTAGGTTTAAAAAAATACACTTATCTCCTAAGGAGTCCAAAACGATCATTTTAATCTTGTAGCAAAAGATTTAGACTATTATAATTCCAGTGGGCAACAAATATTAGAACCTGGAGCGTTTGAGATTTCCATTAAGGAACCTACTATATCTTTTAATTTATAATTATTAGTGTCCGGTTAGATATTTAAAAGCGGGATTTTCTTTTAGGAATTTCCCGCTATATAGTAAATTGGTTTCTACCATAAAATCAACGTATTTTTATTGGACACTAATGATTTAAAATAATTTCAAAATCTATTTCCACCCATAAACAAAGCTATGAAACACCTTTCTTATTTTATTTTATTAATAATGCTCGGCACATTCATACAGTGTGCCAGCACTCAAGAAGTAGACCAAGCTAAGCCTAATGTAATACTCCTGTATATTGATGATATGGGGTATGGTGATCTGGAACCTTACGGTCAAACAGGTGTAGAAACTCCTAATTTTAACAAATTGGCAGCGGAAGGTATCAGGTTTACAAATTTTGAAGTTGCTCAACCTATTTGTACCGCATCACGAGCGGCCTTACTTACAGGAACATATCCCAATAGAATTGGCATGGGAGGTGTGTTACTACCTGCAAGCCGAAGAGCACTAAATCCTGACGAAACAACAATAGCCTCGATGCTAAAAGAAAATAATTATGCTACGGCTATCTTTGGCAAGTGGCATCTCGGAAATAAACCGCCATACTGGCCTTTGAACTACGGCTTTGATGAATTTTTTGGCATTCCTTATTCTCATGACATATGGCCCCTTTATCCGGATGGTTATACCAGAGTGACGAATAAAGCTGATATAAGAAGTAGTTGGCCTCCCCTTCCGCTCATTGAAGGAAATAAAATTACTGACACGGTCAGAAATATAGATGATACCGCTAAGCTAACCACTGTTTTAACCGAACGAACTTTAGAATACATCGATAAAAACCGAAACAATCCTTTCTTTATTTATTTAGCTCACCCTTTACCTCATGTTCCGCTGGCGGTTTCAGACAAGTTTAAGGATAAAAGTAGAATGGGTCTATATGGGGATGTTGTAAAAGAACTCGATTGGTCTTTAGGAAAAATAATGGAGCATCTTAAAGAACTTAACCTGGATGAGAATACCATTTTGATTGTAGCAAGCGATAATGGGCCTTGGTTAAAATTTGGAAATCATGGCGGAAGCTCGGGAGGCTTAAGAGAAGGTAAGAGCACTACATTTGAAGGCGGAAACCGAGTGCCTTTCTTTATGAAGTGGAAAAATCATATTCCTGCTGGTGAAGTTAATGGACAACTGATGACCAATATGGATGTACTACCCACCATCGCTGCGGCTACTCATTCGAAACTTCCCTCAAAAAGGATTGATGGTATAAATTACCTGCCCTTCTTAACGGGTGAGACACCAACCGTTCCCAGGGACATTATGTATTATTATTTTAGTTATGGAGAAAATAGCGAATTACAAGCTATTCGGTATAAGAAATGGAAATTGGTATTACCCCATACCTACGACTCTTACGAAGGATCGATGGGAAAAGACGGAAAATCAGGCAAAACGACGAAAAAATCAATCCAATATGAACTTTACGATTTGAGTCATGATCCTGGTGAGAATTATGACATATCGAAGCTTTATCCTGAAATGATAGAGAAATTAAAGCAGATTGCGGAAGAATCCCGTAGCGACTTAGGAGATTCCAATCATAAAATCAAACCCACAAACGCTCGTGAGCCGGCAAGGTACTAAAATTAAGCCTCCTAAGCAAAGAAGAAGAAGGTGTGAGAAAGCGAACTATAAATTAGAAGGGGAATTGGCTGAGTGAGATTATACCTAAAGAACTTTAACATTTATAGTAGGCTTTATAAATTGTCTATTGCGTAGTAGTAAGCTCCTAGCCCTACTGCTCTATTTGTACCTAAAAAAGATATTCCTAAAAAGTTTCTCTTTCGTAGATTATAAGTAGCCATTTTATTCTTAAATGGAACGTCCACTGAAACTCCCTGCTCTTTGATGAATTCTTCTGGAAAACTTTCACCAACATTATAGACTTTCGAGATTAAACGAGGGATTTTCTGCCCATTTTGACCAATAATTTCACCGTTTAGGTTAAGCAGGATTTCTGGAAGTATAAGATCTGCAGCTCCACATATTCCTCCTCCTATAACTATAGGACAATCTAATATAGTAATTATGTTGGCGATTGATTCAGCTAGAACTTTACCAAGCATCTTGTAAGCTTGTAATGCGGCGGCAGTATTACCACTTCTTCTTTTTTTTGCAATTTCATAAATTTCTAAGGGAGAGAGTTCTTGTACTTCGCCGGATAAATCTGAATAATATTTTTTAATAGCTCTAATACTTACTCCCTCTTCAGCTGTAGTTTCAATGTTCTCAAAATTTCTTAAAAGCCAGATTTCAGCAGCTGCAGAATTCTCTCCTCTGCATAATTTATTATCAATTACGATCCCTCCTCCTAAACCGGTTCCTAGAGTAATACCGAAGAGACTTTTATACTCTTTTGGAATTCCTTTTTTCTTTAGAATATTGTTTAGTTCTAAGAGTAACCCTGCTCTTGCCTCACCATAGGTAAAAAGATCACCATCATTATTTATAAAAACAGGCACACGGAAATGTTCTTCTAATAAAGGTCCCAAGGCCACACCTCCTCTAAAGCAGGGGAGATTTCCCAGATCCCCAATTACTCCATTTATATAATCAGCTGGTCCCGGGAAAGCAAAACTAATAGCTCGGGGTTTTTTCCCCACCTTTTTAATTAGCTGAGTAAAGCCTTCAATTATTGTTTGTAAACAAAACGATAAATCATCAATTACAGATTTTTTTAGGATTGGCTCGTCTATTATTTTTCCATTTTCTATTGCAATAAATGCAAAATTGGTACCTCCGGCATCCAAGGTTAAAATAAGGTTATTCTCTCCCATCTTCAGGTAGTTTATCTTTCAATTTTCGGTTCGGTCTTCTATCATTTCAGCACTTTCTGTTCTTTCTGAAATGTTACCAAAATCTTTATCACTAATTTCTCGAAATTTCTCCAACGATTTATTATCATCATATCTTCTCATCAGTTGTTCCAGTTGATAACGAAGACTATCAAGAACAGTAGCATATTCAGGTTCGTATGCTACATTGTGTAGTTCATTAGGATCCTTTTCAAGATCATATAATTCCCATTTATCTATATCGTAGTAAAAATGGGCCAATGTGTAGTGCCTAGTTCTAATTCCATAATGAGGTTGCACATGATGCCAAAAGGGAAATTCATAATAATGATAGTATATACTTTCTCTCCAGGAAGATGACTTTTCTCCACGAAGCATTGGCACAAAACTTTTTCCTTGAATTTTAGGAGAGTTCACAATACCTGCTAAATCAAGTAATGTAGGTGCAAAATCAATATTTGCTATTATATCTCTATTTTCACTTCCCCTTTTCACCAATTTTGGATATCTAATCATAAAAGGCATTTTAATAGATTCTTTATAAATAAAACGTTTGTCAAAGAATCCGTGATCACCGAGATAAAATCCCTGATCTGAGGTGATGATAACCACTGTATTTTCAGCCAAGTCGTTTTCATTCAAATAATCAAGAACACGTCCTATGTTGTCATCTACAGATTTAACGCATGCCAGATAATCTTTTATGAACTTCTGATACCTCCATTTTTTACCCTCTTCATAAGTCATTCCTTCGGGCTGAACAATTTCTCCTGCTTTTGCTCCATACATATTCCACTGTACCCTTTCTTTTGCTTTAAGATTTTCTGGAGGTTTTAATTTCATATCACTTCTTGTGAGATAATCCAAAGTCATTTCAGTGTCACCCGCAGTTGACTTTCTTCCCTTGTAATCATCATCAAAGGTATCTGGATATGGTATTTCTTTGTTCTTCCAGAGATTCAAGTAAGTCGAATCAGGTTTCCAGGGGCGATGAGGAGCCTTATACTGTAATAGCATTAAAAAAGGTTCCTTGCCGGTTTTTTGTTGTTTCAGCCAATCCAAGGCAAAATCTGTAGTGAGATTTGTGGCATAACCCTTTTCGCGAACATCTTTTCCATTTTCATTATAAAGTGGATCCCAATAAGTACCCTGCTGAACCGCAGCATTATGATACTTGTAGATATCAAAGCCTTTTGGTTCTGATCCCAAATGCCATTTTCCAAATAAAGCTGTATGATACTCATTCTTCTGAAATTCCTGAGGGAATGTCCACTGCGAAGCATCAAATTTACCACCGCTTTCATTTTTATAGTAACCGTGAATATTACTATATTTTCCTGTTAAAATGGATGCTCTACTTGGACCGCAGATAGCATTTGTACACATTACATTATGAAAAAGCATCCCTTCTGCTGCTATCCGATCAATATTCGGTGTAGGAGCAATGTGCTGATATATACCTTCATATGCACTTATGGCCTGGATGGTGAGATCGTCTGCCATTATATAAATAATATTGGGTCTTGCAGACTCTTCACCATTCAAGGTATTTTTTTCTGAATCCGAATTTACACAGGATTGGAGCAGGAAAAATAGAACAAAGATTTTATTAAAAAAATTATACTGCATACGGTAATTTTAATTGACTTTCAATATCCTCCAGGGAATTATTCCTCCCATAAATAAGTTCCCACTGCTCCCGGCGCTAAATCTATTTTTGCATAGGTACCTTTATATTGAATCTGAAAAGAGTTTCTATTATAGGATTCATTTACCACTATTAAAACAATTGTCCCATTATTTGTTTTAAAAGCCACATTTGGTAAAACCTGTGTATTTTCAATAACTCCTATTCTGTAAACATTTGCGCGCTGCTCATCTAGATAAAGCTTAGCAGATCTATCACCGGGATTTGTAGAGACAATCCGTTGGGAATCCGGGGTCACAAATTTTGAAATATGAGCCATTGCATAGAAAGCTATATTCCTTGAAATATCATTTCCATTGATGGTAATGGCTCCCTGACACATGGAACAGCCTCCATTATCTGTATGGGGATCGTTTTGAGGGTCTGCCGCCAGATTCCAGAGAATAATATTCTTACTCCAGTTTTGAATGGGACCAAGAATCAAACGTTTTACTGCAGCGCTAATATTGATCTCTTTACTTTCCGGATCTTCCGTTAGCATCTGTTCTGTAAAATAAATATTTTTGTCTGGTCTTGCCAGGTGTACAAGGCTCATCGCTTCCATATCCCCCCTATAGTTATGAAAACCTGAACCATCCACATACTTTGCCGCTTCAGGGTCGTTTAAAATTGTCAAAGGATAATCCGGTCTATCTGTATTATGATCAAATATCACAATTTTAGTTTCCACACCAGCTTGTTCAAAGGCGGGTCCTAAATAATTCTTTACAAAATCCGTCTGTTCATTAACTAACCAACTCATACTGGGGGTATTTCTCGAGTTCATCGGTTCATTTTGAATAGTTACAGCATCTATGTTAATTCCCTGCTGCCGCATTGCCTCCACATATTTCACAAAATAACGAGCATACACGCCGTAAGTATTCTTTCTTAGCTTGCCTCCACGAATGTTCTTATTGGTTTTCATCCATATAGGAGCGGACCAAGGAGAAGCCATAATTTTAATATCCGGCTGAATACTGAGTATTTCTTTCATCACCGGAATCACGTCCTCAAGATCCTGAGAGAGACTGAACTTTTGCAATTCATAATCCCTCTCCCCTTCCTTTAGATCGTCATACGAAAATGTAAAACTGTTTAAATCCGAAGCACCCATAGTTAATCTTATATAACTCACCCCAATACCATTGCCTTCCCTTGAGAATAATTCTTCAAGTATTTTAGAGCGTTCATTTTTTTTCATTTTCATTAAAAGATCAGCACTACCTCCGGTAAGTGCAAAGCCAAAACCATCAACAGATTGGAATGACTGATAAGGATCAATAGTGATCTTTGGATTTCTTCCGCTGCTCTGATTTGAAAAATAAATTGGCTCGGCAGTTTTCTGAAATAACATAGACCTTTCCGGAGTAGTCACCCAAGATTGGATTTTGCCTGGGCGTATTTGCGCAGATAAATCCAAACACAGAAAGAGCAGTAAATACACAATAAGTTTCATAAATATCAATGGTTTTTATCCCAGATGAGCCCTTGCTGCCCTGTCTGGATCATTCTTCAATTCACATTTATCATTCAGAACCATTGTTTCACCTTGCTCACTGGTATATTCAGCCCATGCGGGTAAATTTTCACAATTGGGGCTGCCTTTATACATAAAATTTATAAGGGACTGAGCCATACGCATGGATAGTTGAAGTGGCCTTTGTCCTCCTCCGGTATGGGTTATCATCTTATCGGTATTCAACAGCCAGAAACTTATGTCTATACAATGAAAAGCCCTATGCCTATGGTCAAATAACGGCGATTCCCAACCGAACCATGCCATATAAACCGAAGACTGCTGTTTTAACTTCTGATTAGCGGCATGAACCACCGTCTGGCGATTAGAAACAACAAGAGCCCAAATCTCCATGGGTGTAGCCTCGGGAAAGAGATTTGCATAGGCATTTACAATATCTATGGATTTTTCGCCATAACGATCTGCGATCTTCTCTGCCACTTCGATTAAACTAATATTTTCCAGTCCAGGATTATCGCGATTTGGATTCCACTCATGAAAAGTGGTACAAAAAATTAAGGGAATATCTGGTTGTTCGTTTTTACCGGTTTTAAAGTAATTCCCTTTCGGAATGTTAATTCCATCAGCTATAGGGCCAAATCCCCCGCGGTTCATGTTTAAACCTTTTTCCTTTATTTTTTCAGAAGCACGATACGCCAGATCATAATATTCGTTCCATGGGATTTCCTGAAGTTTATGCACTTCGTGTTTTCCTAATCCTGCTTCCTCTAGAATGTATTCGCCGAGCTTTCGAGTATATTCTTGATTACCTCCTTCTACTGCAGAACCACTTAATGCAATTCCTTTGTGCACCAAACCTTTTGCAGCAGGCATAGCAGCAATATTGCACACCTTTGCTCCTCCCCCGGACTGTCCCATAACAGTTACATTATCAGGATCTCCACCAAAATTTTCTATGTTTTCATTAATCCATTTTAGTGCAGCGACAATATCCAGCATTCCTACATTCCCTGAATTACCAAACTTCTTTTGATCCACACCAGAAAAATCAGAAAATCCGAAAGGCCCCAGCCGGTGATTTATAGAACAAAAAACAATATCTCCCGCTCTGGAAATATTTTCGCCATTGTAGCCATCCTGTTCAATTCCATTTCCGCGGGCAAAACCGCCTCCATGTAACCAAACAAGTACGGGTCTCTTTTTGCGTTCCAGGGAAGGCGTCCAAACATTCAACCTCAAACAATCCTCACCTAACTCATCATAATTCCAATGGTCGACAAATGCACTATATGACTCCGGACTTCGATCATAAATATCCTGAGGAGCTGAATTCCCATAAAAAACAGCCGGACGAACATCTTCCCACGGTTTTGGCTCCTTTGGTGGCATAAATCGGTTTTCACCAGAAGTATCGTCACCATAAGGTATTCCCCTAAATGTGAATATATTTCGTAAAACAAAACCTTTCACTTTTCCATACATGGTTTGTACTATTGCGATATCTTTTCCTATAAAGAGCTGCTGACCTTCCGCATTATAAGGTTTATTTATATTATCTTTAGTAAAAGCGTATGCGGGAGAAAATGCTCCCAATCCAAAAGCAGCCAATCCCAAACCGGCGTGCTCGAAAAAATTCCTTCGGTTTATCTCCATATTTCTAATTTTTTGAAAGTTAATCTTCGGCTTCATTGTTTATTACCTGATCAAGCCACCAATCCCTTTCGGGATTATATTTATATTCCTTCTTTAAATCAGCTTCCAGTCTTTTCATATAATCAAGTTCCTCAACATATTCCGGATTTTTAATGAGGTTCTTCATCTCTCCGGGATCGTTCTTCAAATCATACAATTCATCAATATCATCTTCAATAAAATTGTCAACGTACTTCAATGAATCCGTACGAATCGCGATCATATTAGGACCTGCGTAAGGATAAACATCATCAACATAATATTCAAAGAGTATAGCGTTACGCCAGTCCGGAACAGGTTCTTTTTTCTTTAGAAGGTTCATCATTGACCTTCCCTGCATCTTTTTCGGAATTGGGACACCGGCGATTTCAAGTATTGTTGGAGCTAAATCAATGTTCAGGCATAACTCATCAATCTTACTTTGAGGATTAATCATCTTCGGATAACGAATAAGCAAAGGAATACGCATGGAAGGATCATACGCAATACGTTTATCCCAATAGGTATGCTCTCCCATAAAATAACCATTATCACTGCTATATATTATTACTGTATTATCCAGTTCCCCTATTTCTGCAAGTGTCTTTAGTACTTTCCCTATGGATTCATCTACTGCTTTTAATGTCTTTAAGAGAGACATAAAGCGTTTATTATTCGGATCCCATTCTTTAACCGGCATATCATCTTTCGGCTCGTATTCCTTCCAGGCAGAATCCATCTGTTTAATACGCTGCCATTCCGGTTTACCTTTGAATGTTTCTGAAGCGGTGTCATACGGTGGTACAGGTAAAGAATCTGAATGATAAAGAGAATCGTGTCGCGGGGCAGGCCTATAGGGTTCATGAACAGCCTTATGCCATAAGTTCAAACTAAAAGGTTTATTCTTATCACGTCCGTTTATAAGCCACTGGACAGTCTTTTCAGTAAGAATATCTGTGATATAGCCTTTTTCGGTAAATTCCCTTCCGTTCTCATTTAATTCAGGATCAAAGTATCTCCCCTGTCCACTAAAACCTAACCAATAGTCATAACCAGGCCGTGGCTGTTCTTCCCCGTGCTTATGAGCCATGTGCATTTTACCTATGAACGCAGTCTCGTATCCTGCTTCGTGAAGAATATTCGGATATGACTTGAATGTTTCCCAGTCAGGATCAACTTTTGGATGGTTCTGGTTAACACCATGAATATGCGGATAAGTCCCTGAAAGTATAGATGCTCGGGAAGGTGAGCATAAAGACACTGTGCAAAAATAATTTGTAAATTTGACGCCCTCATCTTCAAGCCTCTGCATATTAGGAGTTTCTAAGAAACGGTATCTTGCTTCACTTTGTAAAGCATCAAAAGGCTGATCATCAACCAGGATGAATAAGAAGTTTGGCTTTTTGACTTCTTGATCCTTTTCCTTATGTCCGGAACAGGACAAAAGAAATATCACTATAGACAATAAAAAGTATTTACCAATATTCTGTTGATTTATTCTCATTTGGAAAGCTTATTTGTTGAACTATCCGGCAAAGAAGTATCAAGAGAGTTAAACTTTCCAGTGAAATCTTGAAGGATTTGTAGGGTCGAAATATCTGTATCATAAACAGAATACCAGCCCTGATATTCATGAGGAGGATCTCCAATAAAATCATCTCCTTCCTTCCAAATTGCTTTAGGTTCCCGAGGCCTCCCTTCACCAGCCCACGCCCAGAAATTCACTCCTGACATCTGTCTGATGTTTTGGGAATAATTTAAGAGCGATTGAAAAATGAATTGATAATAATCATTGCGATATGATATATTGGAACGAGACTCATAATTATTATCATCTCTGGAAATTCCGAATTCTTCCAACACTATGGGCTTGTTTAGTCTCTCGGCTACTTTTAAATGATCTATAATATACTGGGAAGCTTTAAGAATAGCTTTGCTATAAGTTTCCCTTGCATCTTCTGGATCATACCAGCCCCAATTTTGCACCCATAAATGGAATGTGCAGTAATCGATAGAAGGATTATTATGATCTTTGAAAAAATTAGTACCGTTTTTAGCAGAGGGAGTATTTCCCTCACTGCCTATAGAGACAAGGTGATTACTATCCAACTGCTTTATAAATTGAGCGGTTTCGAATATCCATTCCCTGTACAGGTGCGGATTATCTACTCCTTCAGGTTCATTAGCCAGTTGCCAGGCCATAATGGTGGGGTCATTCTTATACATCATACCATTAATGCTATTCCTTCTGGATACAAGGATTTTGATAAAATTTTGAAACCATTCCTGAGCTTTTTCATTTTTATAAAACTTCGCTGAGTATTCCTGATAACTGCGCCAGTCGCCTCCATCTGCGGGAGGGGGAAAAGGAATGTCCTCGTTATTATTTGCCCATGAGACATATTGAGAAAACCCGCCGGACCAAGGCCAGAAATTATTGAGACATACCACAGCCAGCATATTTCTTTTCTTCATTTCATTAAGAAGGAAGTCAAGCCCCATTAGAAGATCTTCATCGTATTCTCCCGGTTCTTTTTGTAAAGATGGCTGCATTCTCCAGGGAGCATCTATGTCTCCTTCTGAGGCCGCCATTATTCTTAAATTCTTGATTCCGAGTTGATTTAGCCGATCTAATTCCCGCAATAACCTTTCCTTATTATTAGAACCTAAATTCATTCCATACCAGAAATTGGTTCCCAGGTAATGATAAGTTTTTCCATTTCTGATAAACTGACCATCCTGAACCTGAACAAATTCCTGAGCATTCACAGAAGAAATTAGCAAGACTGAAAGTAAAATTAGATAGTACTTCATCATCTTATCTCGAAATTTAACGGTTCGCCCGAATTACTATCTTTGCTAATCCATAACTGAAATTTTCCGACTTCAACTTTTTCTTCCATGTCGATATTCCAAAAGGAGAGTTGCTCTACAGGTAATTTAAAAGTGACTATTTTACTTTCTCCTGCTTTTAAGCTGACTCTTTGAAAATCCCTAAGCTCCCGAACAGGCCTTGCTATTGAACCTGACAGGTCTCGAGTATAGAGTTGCACCACCTCAGTTCCCTCGCATTCTCCAACATTACTAAGTTCAACTGACACATCGAGAATGTCAGTTACCTCTAACGTGTCTTTCTTCAGTTGTGGTTCGCCGTACTTGAATTGGGTAAAAGAAAGGCCAAAACCAAAAGGGAATAAGGGTTCATGGCCACTATCCAAATATACGGATCTATTTCCCAGGGAAGTCTGCAACGCACCCACAGGTATATTCTCCAACGTTGCATCATTACCTGTTGCGGGCCTGCCCGTATTTAAATGATTATAGTACATTGGAATCTGACCTGCATTTTTTGGAAAGGTCATCGGCAATTTACCTGATGGATTGGCTTTGCCAAAAAGCAAATCAACAATGGCTGGCCCACCCATCGTCCCTGGATGCCAGGCGTAGAGTAATGCCTTAGATTTATAAATTTCATCTTTAATTGCCAGCGGTCTTCCTGCCATCACCACAGTTACTAAAGGCTTTCTAGTTTCGTAAAGCTTTTCAATCATCTCAGATTGTGCTCCTTGAAGATGTAAATTGGATAGACTATGAGCTTCCCCGGATAAAATAGATTCCTCTCCAACAAAGGCCAAGATCACATCAGCTTCTGCTGCCTTTGCGATAGCTTCCTGTAACGTAGAAGTATCGCTATCCCTCGAGTATTCCAGAACAGGTACGTACTCAATGTTTATATTTTTGCCATATTGCTTTTGTAAAGCTTTTAATGGAGTTTGGGTGTGACTACTTTCGCCGTCGAAAACCCATGTCCCCATCTGTTCATGGGGCTTATCGGCCAGGGGACCAACCACAAGAATGTCTTTCACGTTCTTAAAGGGCAAAATTGAATTTTTGTTCTTAAGCATAACTATAGATTCTTCCGCGGCCAATTTTGCCTTTTCAAGATGGTCTTGGGCGTAAAAAACCTCTTCCGTATTTCCTGAAGCATAAGGATTATCAAACAATCCCAACCGGAATTTAATCCTAAGGATATTCCTTACCGCATCATTTATCGCATTAATGGAAATCTTATTCTCTTTAAGAAGTTCTTCAGCCTTAGCCAGGTAAGTACCACTGACCATTTCCATATCAACCCCGGCATTAATAGCCTGCATGGCGGCTTGTTTTTCATTTTCGCTATAACCGTGATCGATCATTTCAGTCACCGATGCCCAATCTGATACTACAAAACCGTCAAACCCCCACTCATCACGTAGAACATCCTTCAACAAAAATCTATTCGCCGTCGCAGGTATCCCATCATTGGCATGGAAGGCAGACATGATGGTTGCCACATGCGCCTCTTTAACTGCAGCTTCAAATGGTTGCAGATAGAGATTACGAAAACCACGTTCGGTTATCGATGTGGTATTGTAATCCCTGCCTCCCTCGGCAGCCCCATAACCTGCAAAGTGTTTGGCACATGCCGCAATCGCATTAGGATTGGAAAGATTATCACCCTGAAACCCCTTTACCATCGCAACAGCTAGCTTTGAAGCCAGTAAAGGATCTTCCCCGAGACTTTCAGCGATTCTCCCCCATCGGGGATCATGGGTAATATCCATCATCGGGGCAAAGGTCCAACGAATACCTACAGAAGAGGCTTCCACAGCCGCGATTCTGGCTCCTTGCTGAACCAGTTCTTCATCAAAACTGGCTGCCTGCCCCAATGGAATAGGGAAAATGGTCTTAAAGCCATGGATTACATCCCTGCCAATAATAATGGGGATTCCCAGCCTACTTTCTTCAAGAGCTATTCGCTGTGCTTTATTCGCAACCTCGGGATCTGTAATACTTAATACAGAACCAGCGAGACCTTTCCTTATAAGTCCATAATTGGTTTCCATATCATCTGCTGAAAGTTGATTCATTTGACCTATTTTTTCTAATAATGTCATTCGATTCAAAAGGCTGTCCACTTTATGCTCGATGCCTACATCTTTCTGAGCCATAAGATTAGATGTTATTAAAAGAATTATTAAAAGTTTATAAATTCTCATTTTTATTTTTTTAGAAGAAAGCTGCATACATTCCAAAACAAGCTATAATTAAAGCAACCACCTGTACTCGAAAATTCTTGTACCACACCACTTCTTTCATTGCTTTAGTTTCCTCTTTCCATATTTTCACCGTCCAGGTATTTTCCACAACCTTTTCTTCGGATGGCGGCGAGGTAACAAGGCTAATTACTATGGTTATAAATAAACTTATAACAAGAAGTATTGGTGCTAGAAGCAAAAAATGAAGTCCCATATCGATATCGAAAGTATACTTCATTATCATGATTGTCGCTGCCACAAAAAGTCCGGAAAATAAACCGGTAATTGCCCCTGTTCCATTTGCTCTTTTCCAGAACAATCCAAGGAAAAAAGTGCCTACAATTGGAGGAGCCAAGTAAGAAACAATTTCCTGGTAATAAGCAATAAGAGAGTCAAACTCCCTGATATAGGGAGCCCAAATTACAGCAATTATAAGCGTAATAACTGCTGTAAACTGCCCGACCTGGACTTTCTTTTTACTACTGGCGTTTTTATCTATTTTACTGTAGAAATCCATTGTAAAAAGGGTAGATACCGAACTTAATGTAGCACTCAAGGTTGAAGTCAGGGCTGAAATCATGGCAGAAAGAATAATTCCAATAAGACCAATAGGCAAAAGTTCAAGAATTAGTCGTGGATAAACTTGATCTGTATTAATTCCATATTCCTGTTTTAGAACACTACCACTGATTATTTTGTGAGGTAGATTTTCTACTCCATACAGATCTATACCTCTTGCTATCAAACCTGGAATAATAAAAATAAAAATGGTTAATAAGTATAAAAATCCAACTAATAAAACACCTTTTCTTCCATGATCTACAGATTTTGCAGAGAGTACTCTTTGAACCATCACCTGATTATTTGCCCAAAAGTAGAATCCTAGAATAGGAATTCCTACCCACATACCTAACCATGGAACAGTGGGGTCATCAAGAGGGCGAGTCAACTTAAGCCAGAACCCATCATTAAACCTTTCCACAAAGGTTTCCCATCCCCCTATATTTTTAAGTGCAAAAAAGAATAATAATCCCGAACCAATTATTAAGATCGTAGCCTGTATCATATCAGCATTTATGGCAGAAGAGAGACCACCTATTATTGTGTAACTTCCTGCAACTGCAGCCATTCCAATAATTATCCATACAATTTCAGCTTCAGGAAAAATCATTTTTATAATAAGTGCCCCAGTATACAAAGTAGCGGCAGCATCTAAAAATACATTCCCGATGATTGTAATGAAAGAAAAATAAGTTCTTGATCTTCCATCAAACCTTCTTTCAAGAAATTCTGGCATAGTAAAAATACCTGATCTAATATAAAATGGTAGAAAAAAAGTAGCGAAAAAAGCAAGGACGAGTACAGAAATCCAATTGTAATTAAAAACGGCTATTCCACTTATAAAACCTTCACCAGAGTGTCCCATCAAAGTAGAGCTAGAAACGCTCGCTGCGAAAAGAGAAAGACCTATCATAGGCCAGGAAAGGTTTCGTCCAGCAAGAAAATAGTCGTCTGAATTCTCAGTTTTCCCATTTTTTAATGCCCACCAAATTATGAATAATATATAGGCAAGCAATACCGTGAAATCTATTGTACTTAAGCTCATGATTTTCCTCTAGCATTATATGTAGTATACAAGACTACACTTTTCGGCAATAATTTTAGTTCGAAGCTCTCTTCAAGCATCAAATTTTTCTTTTCAGGTATAGGGAAGCCCATTGAATCCACCGGACGTGTACTTTCAGAATATAAATATTTATTAAATCCTTTACCGTTTGCATTAAAGGATTTAATATCTATAGTTAATTCTATATCATCTTCGGAATTGTTTATTACTGAAAAAGTGATATCGCCATCAGTGGATTTACCAACAACGAATCTCACCATATCGGGCAATTTTCCGCTTGTCTTAACAATATCCATCTCACCTTTAAAATATCTGGTCATCAAAGCCCAGGTATAGAACCATGGCCGAATATCTTCATCTGACTTGTCTCCTGTTAATTCCTCTCCAAGGATGTTCCACATCCCCCAACGCTTCAACTGGCTTTTATCCCCTGTATCACCATTAGTATGCATAGCGTCATCCAAACCCCAGGCGATAACACCATCGAACCCTGAGTTAAATGCCTGGGCCATTACATCGGCCATATCCACACCATAATCGTAGTCATAGATTCTCATCTGACTATCTGGACTTGCATATGGATCGGCTTCATACCTTTTTATATTTGGTTCAACATATTTCTCGAAACCCACTTCACCCAAAATGAAAGGTTTGTGAGCCAGGCTATCTGCAAAGCTAATCATTTGGGAATAATCCTGCTGAAATTGACCAGATCTAACTTTATCTACTGTAGGATAGTCATGCACATCATAGGCTCCCAAAACATCATTTAATTGTAATACAGCCTGTTTTGCCCATTCATTTCCTTTGTATTGTGATTTCTCATTATCATAAGGTGTAGCATCTGGGCCCATCAATGTTACCTGATCTAAATTTCTTGAAGTAATAGCGCTATCAAGCATGGTAACAGCCTCTTTCCATTCTGCCCAATTTCCATCTATGGAAGACCAATATCCATTCGGTTCATTTACAATGTTATAGTATCTTATACATGTATAATCCTTCTTCTTAATGAGATGCTGAAGATGATCTGCAATAAGAGAAATCCATTTGGGATCGGTGGCTCCGGTAAATGCATTCTGCATGTTTAGATTGGTATCATGAACTTTATAAGGCTGCCCCCATTCCCCTAAAATCACTTGAATATCATTTTTTTCACAATAATCGAGTAATTTATAAAGGGCTTTCATCTCCTGATTATCAAAGTTCACGATGGGATTTCCATTTTTATCCATTCCCTCAAGATATCTCCAATTAGCCTGATCAAGTACCCGAACAATTTTTGGCTGCATGAAATCCAGACGCTTAAATACAGTATCCCATTTATCATCTGTCATCAACATACCCCATTCAGCATCTTGAGCATCTGCATGGGGATATGCTGACCATTCTACACCTCCTCCAATAAAATCTTTCGAGGATGAAATGATTTGGTCAACTTGTAGTGTGATCGCATCAGGATTAATCTTCCTTTTTTCGTCCTTACATCCAAAAAGTAAGACAGCTAAGCAAACTGTGAAATATATTTTGTGAATCCTTTTAAGCATTTTTGAGGGCATTTAAGAGTTCATCCAGAGCACAGGTAGCGAGGCCTATGTATTTATCTGCGGCCCCGTAATAAACGTACAAAGTTCCGTCAATTATCATATTTCCAGTTGGGAACACACAGCCCCTGTAGTAACCTTCCAATTCATAA
This sequence comes from Zunongwangia sp. L-65, assembly GCF_056859415.1. NCBI lineage: Bacteria > Pseudomonadati > Bacteroidota > Flavobacteriia > Flavobacteriales > Flavobacteriaceae > Zunongwangia > Zunongwangia sp. L-65. The sequence continues at coordinate 27,753 of NZ_JBSXOK010000071.1, read as the reverse complement.
TCATACTCAGGTTCCATAATAAAATCCGGGAGACGATGAGTCACGATTGTCGGATCTTTAAGATCCAGGAGTGCAGCACCAACCCTGTAAAAACCCTGTCCCCCATTTTCAACACCATGATAGATAATTAGCCAACCGTCTTTTGTTTTAAGGGGCGGCGTGCTACCTCCAATTTTTTCTTCCCACGTCCCCTCAATGCCACTAAGCAATAATTTGCTGGGTGCGTCCCAAACCATCAGGTCTTTGGAAAATTTAATCCAGATAGAAGGGTGGTCACAACCATATTCAGCACCTATCCACTCTTTGGGACGATGTAACATGGCATACTTACCTTTAATTTTTTCCGGAAATATTATTACATCCCTATCATCTAACTGAGGACTGGTTATACGCCCAAGTCTACGGAAAGTTCGAAAATCTTTAGTGAGAGCCAATCCTGAATTTGCTATATTATATTTTAAAACAGAGGGTGCATCTTCCCCAACTTTGGGTAATCTTATCTCATCGTGACCGAAATTCCAATATTGGCCTGGGGGATAGGGCCGATAAGCATAAGTGATATAATATTCCTCCCCAAATTTTACAATTCTAGGATCCTCCACAGCTCCCATATCTGGTCCATCTTTACTAGGTTCAAAGACCGGCTTATCTGAAACCCTTGTAAAATCTTTCCCATTTTCACTGGTTGCCAGTCCAAAACAAATCCTATGTTCTTCATCATTTCCTGCAGCTCGGTATAGCATGTAAAATTTTCCGTTCTCAAACCATACACCGGGATTACAAGTAACCAGACTTTCCCAATTATTTTTAGAATTTGGAGATAATACTGGATTATCTTTATGTTTTTTAAGTTTAACCTTCACCTTATTTAAAGCAGGCTTTTTCAGTTCATTCATTCTCTTATTTAATTTACTGGAATTAATTGCCATTGTTGATTATTCTTTTCATTTACATCCCATTGCTGAATATTTAAACCATTACTACTGAAACTTACTCCGTTTGCAACATCCAATGCTTTTCCGCTATTTCGATTAATGATTTGATAATATCCATTTGAAAGTTTAGTTATTTCCCATTGCTGATTAGTTTTACCTTCGTAATCCCATTGCCCGACATTTCCCCCGTTATTAGTATTGAATCCTAAAACATCAAGAGCCTTATTACTATTCTGAGCGATAAAATTGTAGAAACCGTTTCCTAAATCATTTATCTGCCAGTGCTGATTACTCTGACCTAGATATTCCCATTGCTGAATATTATCTCCATTGGAAGTAGCCGAAACGCCCCCCTCAACATCTAAAACCTTTCCAGTAGCGATCGATTTTATTTGATATACCGAACCCGAAGAAAAACCCATATTTCCGGCATTAGGGTCTACGAGATTGGGATAGTTATTATAAAAATCATTTGTAGCTGTGGCTATGGAACTAAAATATCCATAATTATCATTTTCATGGGGATTTTTCCACGCGCAAACTCCTGCATAACCATTCCAATAAGATTGTTTATAATAATTGGCCAACGTGATATTCCAGTTATTTGCATTGTTATATGTGCTACTATTAATATCGTAGCCTGGTGTTTCTCCAATTAATGACGGTTTATTTCCGTTATCCAACCAATAGCCGATCGAAGTATCGAAAGGGGCGTCAGATGATTGCCACTGGTACCAATGTGGCGACCAAAAATCAAGATAAGCATTGTTATCCTCGTATTGCGCCTGCAAAGAAGAAGCGCTGTAATTATTACCGGCGTAAGCATCCCATCCGGAATAACGGTTGCTATTAAAAATTATCCACATAGAACCAACAGTGACCGGTTTTTGACTATGTTCATTAATAGAGGCTGCCATCATGGCCACAAAGCGCACGACATTATTCTTAGAAAGATTTCCGCAATTTGAATCCCTCCACATATGTTCAGGCTCATTACAGATATCATACCCCATAATGATAGGCTCGTTTTCATATCGGGCCAGAAAAGGCTCTAAAAAATATTCGGTATACCATTGAGTTTTATTCTGATCATTAATAATTTGTCGATATTGATTGTAGTTGTCGCTCGTATTTTTTACCATATCGAAAGACCAGAAAGTAGGCATTATGTAAACACCCTTACTCTTTGCAATTTCCACCAGTTGATCCATATCCTGCCAAAATTGAGAACTTGCTCCTGTTACAAGTCCATCGCCATTCAAGGAAGGACTATAATTTCCGGCGCCGTGAATCCATATTCGGGCAAGGTTGATATGATTTTGTTTATATCGCTCAAATTCAGCTTCCCACCAGCTATAATCAAAATTCCTCCCTAAGAAATCAATACTATAGTCGTCTTGGGGCTGCCAGGCCGTATTTGCACCATTGAAAAAAATTTCCTTTCCATTCACGTAAAATTTAGAACCACCAATAGTTATGTTCTGGTTGCTTATGGTTATATTTTCTACTTCAAGAATATTTTCATTAACTCCAGGTTCCTCAGGACTACAACCTAGAGACAAAAACAATATTATTCCTACGATAATTCTCTCTATTTTCATGATATTATTTTACAGTTACATCGTTGGGCATACTATACATATTAGGAAGATCTCCACTAAAAAGTATGTGGGACATATCATAAAAGTCTCTGAAGTTTGGAGCCGTTGGTTCTCCATCAAAGGGTGCAAAGTAATGATAGCCAGTATTGTTAGGATCATATTTATTTCTCCAGAGAACTACCATCGAAATTTCTTTTCCTGTTAAGGGAACGCCAATTTCGCTTGTCCAATAATCTTTAATTGAAGTTCCATCTGCTTGGCGTATACCTTCTACACCGGTCTCAGTGACCCCGCAAGGCATCATTTTTTCTTGAGATAATAAAGATAGATTACGAAGATTGGTACTAAAAGCTGTTGTATTGGTACCGTGATAGCTATCCATCCCTATGAAATCCACATAGTTATCTCCAGGCCATCGGAAAAGAAAACTATCTTTGGAACCAGCTTGATCCAATTGAGGTGATATAGCATAAATAAAATTATGAACGTTCCTAGAATCTTTTAAATAATCAATAGTAAACTTCCAAAGTTGAATAAACTCATTCTGAGTTGTAGCGCTTCTTCCCCACCAAGACCAGGTCTGAGTATGTTCATGAAATGGCCTAAATATTATTGGTATTAAATCTCCCTCTTTATCCTTTAGATTATTCGCAAAATCTGCCAGTTTATCTAACCAACCTTGATATTTGATCTGGGTTGGACTACCATCAGTAAGAATTTCTTTTGCAACAAAATTGCTTGAATTGTCCCAAGAGTCACCACCAGTTAAGGGATTATTTAAATGCATATTCGCTATGATTACTTCTCCCCGGGACCGCGCTTCCTTAATTGTACGAATTCTATCATCATTTAATTCTGACACATCGCTTCTGTCGTCCATGATTTCTGCTACATCTACGCTAAATACTGCTGGATAGTCACCGACCACATCCTTTATATCAGAGCGTCCATTTTCGGTATACCAGTTACGACCATATATTAAATCATCGTGATGACCAAACATAGTACCGTTTTGTTGTACCTCCCATAAGTTGGCGTACAAAGCATTTGTAGCATCTGTAGCTTTTGAATCTACCAGGCTTAATGTAGTATTTTCGATTTCTTCTCCAGTTTCATCGTCGGTTACATCTACTTCTGGAGAGTCTTTGGAACAACTAATAATTGTGAATAACAATAAAATCAACCAGTTCATTCTCTTTTTCATTTTCATAGATTATTATTTAATAGTAGTTAAAACTGTCAACGACTCAGCAGGAAGGTCAACTTGGTTTTTTGAAGAAAACACTAGGTTTATCTCATCATTGGGTTTTAAACTGTAACCCCCTACTTTATTTAGGTGATTTTTTGAATAAACAAATTTTTTAAAAAGGCTTTTTCCTTCATATTTGGAGGGGACCAAGTCTAATTTTTTATTTTCACCTGAAATATTAATTAATGCTATTGTATAAGCTCCTTTATATTTTAATGCGATAGCCTTAATTGCGGGATCACCTGCCGTCTCTACTTTTAATATTTTACTACCTTGTGGCATATATTTACTTAGTAAGGACCATGCATAATACCAAGGTCTTACTTCTTCTTCCGTGTCTCCAAAATACTCTTCACCGAGAATATTCCAGAATCCCCAAACTTTAAGTTTATTAGGAGATTCTTTTGAATGCATTGCATCATCCAACATCCATACTACACACCCTGCATAACCAGCATTGACTGTTTGGAAAAGGGCATCAGCCATATCAATTCCATAACTAAAATCATAGACAAACATTTGAGAGTCTTCTATAGAAGCATAAGGTTTTGCCTTTGCCCGGTGAATATTTTCTTTCTGGTAAATTGAATCTTCTGGTTCAACGAATTTAAACCCGATTTCTCCCATAATCATAGGAACATTATGGGGTGCTGCTTCTCTATATGCGCGTATTATGTTCTCGTATCTTCCGGAATTTACAGTTGTTTTTGACGGATAAGTATGAATATCATATAAACCTACAGCATCTTCAAGATCATCCGCACTTTTAGAAACCCAATCAATTTTATCCGTTTTCCAAATTGCTATATCCGGAGCCATAATTTTTACTTTATGAGCTAAATCAAGTTCTTCAATTTCACTGTAAAAAAACTGCATTGCATTCTTCCATAAATTGTAATTACCATCAGTAGAAGACCAAAAACCGTTCGGCTCATTTATAAGATTGTAATATTTAATACAGCTGTAATTATTAGTATTAACCAAAAATTCCAGATACTGAGCAGCAAATCTTAAATTTTTCTCATTGATGGTTTTAGCTTTACTATCAACCATTCCTCCACCCCAATCACCAAAGGTTACAGTTACCGAGCGAGACTGACAATAATCTAGTATAGGTTTTAAATCTTTGAATTCCCTATACGGATTTAAAGTATCATTAATAATGGATGAAGTAGTATTTACCATTACTCTAACAACTTGGGGTTTCATAAAGTCAAGACGACTGTACAATTTATCCCAGTCATTTTTAGAAATTTCTAGCTCTACCTTTCCATAATCAAGTTGATACGGATCCCATTGAACACCATTTCCTAAATAATTTTCAAGCGTAATTATATCTCCTTCAACAGTAACAGTTGCATCAGCCTGAGCTATACAACTATTACTAAAGGATGTTAAAACTAAAATTAAACTGAATGTTATATAGGACACGCAGAAATACTTCATATAACTAATTATTCTGTTTGGTGACCTCTATCCAATATCTTCTTGGACGTTTAGCAAACTTATCATAATCGGAATAAATATTATCCCATGCGTCAGTTCCGTTCAAGTTGAAAACGAAAGCCATATTCTCTATAGTTTTACTCAAGCCATTGCCTAAATCTTCAGTACCTGCCGATTCAATAGTTCCTCTTGTAATACGACCATCTGGGAAAGTAAAAGTAATTGTGCCTGTATTATAGTCTCTCAACCATTCGGCCTCCCCCTCAGGTATTTTTCTGTAAAAATTGTTAACATCTGTTACTGGATCTAGAACAAACTGGAAATCAGCGTATAATTCATCTGGCCCAGCATAATTAGTTACTGTACCATAAGTATTTCCTTCCGCCGTAATCCCTCCTAATTCAAAAACTAGATAATTATCAAGCTCAGTCTGGGGTCCTTGTGTTTCAGGCCATATCCATGGTTTAGAGGTTAAATCCAGTATTGCTCCTCCTCCATATTCAGGTCCAGTCCCCCCATATACTATTAAGTTATCAATTTCGTATCTACCAAGAATACTCTCGGTGAATGAATTCACCTTAATAGTATAATCACGTTTTTTTCCATTTTGAGAGGTTACTGTAAGTACTGCAGTATTATCCGCATTTTCAAAATTAAGACTTTCACCTTTTTCAACATTAGAAGTCGCTCCATACGATAGAACCAATTCCTCTAAACTTATAGCGCTTAGGTTCTCAACGGCATCGCCATTAATTGATAGCTCGATTTCTCCGGTTTCATCATTAATTCTATCAATAGTAGGTTGTCCTACTTGATTCTGAAATTTGATTGAAATGACACTTCTCTCATTATTCCAGTCTCCGGATTCTATATCCTCCCAAGGATCATCCTGACACGAATAGGTGGCCATACCAATTATTACAATTAGTAGAATTTTAATTTTTTTCATTGCTTACATTTTTAATTACAAACTTGGATTTAAATCAATTTCCCTTTGAGGAAGCGGATAAAAATTAGCGTCTTCGCTAGACAATCCTGATGCCTCAGACACAGTTTCGGTGACGATATTGAATCGTCTCAAATCATAAAGCCTGTTTCCTTCCCAGGCTAACTCCCATTTTCTTTCACTTAAAACAGCTTTCCTAAAATCACCTGTATTTAATCCTGGATCTAAATCACCAAGCCCAGCCCTATTTCTTATGTAATTGATATATTCATAGGCCTGTGGAGTAGGTCCTGCAGCTTCAGCATATATTAGAGCAACCTCTGAATATCTTAAAAGGAATGGTTTTGTACTAGTTTTATCTCCTATAAAATTAGGATCAATATACTTTCGTGTAAAGGGGTATATAATTTCTTCCGGATAAGTGGCTGAAAGTTCACCTTGAGCATTGTAAACAGTATCTACAATTAACTCTGTTTTTCTTTTATCGCTATTATCGAAGCTATTAAAAAATCCTATTTGAGTATTAAAAACGCTCCATCCGTCATGAGAAGGGGTGTAAGTTTCGTTGGGATTTTTTAGATATATTGTTGCCCCATCAATATATGGAATGAACAATTTGGAAATTTTGGAATAATCACCTTCTACAGTACCAGTCCTATCCATAGAAAGAAGAAAAATATTCTCCTTACCTAGAGGCATCTCAACGTCATAAATATCCAAAAGATCCTCTTCAAATCCGTAAACAGTCTGCCCTTCTAGAACCTGGTTTGCTGTTTGTTCTGCCAAGCTATACATTGAGTTGACATCTTTATCCATTTCCGTATAGAGTGCAACACCATTTTCCTTGGCAGAGGCAATTTGCAGATAGACTTTGGCAAGTAGTGCTTGAGCAGCAACTTTATCAGCCCTCCCAAGCCTTTGATTAACTCCTAATAATTCAATAGCTTGCTCGCAATCCGAAATAATTAAATCATAAATCTCATCCAAATTCTCGGAAAGTGGTGTCGAAGTTTGATCCAGAGTTTCAACAACATCTCTATGGATGGGTACATTTCCAAATGCCCTAACAAGATTAAAGTAATTCCAAGCTCTTAAAAAATGGGCCTCGCCAAAAATTTCATTTTGAAATTGCTCATCATAGTTTGCTTCTGGTATATTCACCAAAACAGCGTTTGACCTGTTTATGGCTATATAAGCATATTTAAAAAAATTTGTCAAAATATTATTAATAGGGAAAGAAGAAACTTCCCAATTATTCAAATTCTGGACATCTATCCCCTCATCATTTTTAGGAAAAATTTCGTCGGTAGGTAAATCTCCTAAAAAGTAAATTGAACGAGAATATTCTAGATAGGTCAACGCGTCATAAGCATAATTTACTGCGGCAATCGCATCAGCCTCGGTTTTATAAAAATTCTCCTCTGAATAAAAACCATATGGCTCCTCTTCGAGATCACAGGATAGAATTCCTAAAAAGCCAAAAAGTAATCCTAATTGATAAATATATTTCATAGTATAAGTTTTAAAAGTTTAAATCTAATCCAATGGTTACTTGACGAAGTCTAGGATATCCTCCCCAGTATATACCATCTGTTCCTACTTCAGGATCATATCCTTCAAAATCAGTGAATGTATACAGGTTATTTCCGTTTACATAAATTCTAGCCTTGTTAATAAAGGATTCATTAAGCGGGATAGAATAACCAAATGTCAAATTCTGGAGCCTTACAAACGATCCGTTTTCTACCCACCAATCAGAAAAGTAAGTTTGCCTTCCATCACGTAACCTTGGATATTCATTTGTAGGATTATCTAAAGTCCAGCGCAAAGGAAGGTTACTCGGCTGATTAAATCTTTGAGTATTTATCACATCCTGACCGAAACTACCATTAAAAAAGACACTGAAGTCAAAGTTCTTATAATCTAAATTTAATCCTAGGCTTAAATTAAAATCAGGATTAGGATCTCCAATTATTGTTCTATCATCCAAATTAATTATGCCGTCTCCATTAACATCTACATATTTGAACTCACCTGGTTGAGCTAATTCGCCGTCGAGACCAGCATCAATACCTTCCTGCAAATTCTGAATAATACCATCAGTCCTAAAACCATAAAAAACATTTACAGGCTGACCTACCGCTAGGATATTTGGATACTGACGGAATTGCTCAAGGCTAACACCTGAATATTCAAATCTCATCCCTGTATTAGGATCTGTAGTAAGACCTGATTCAGCAACTCCACCCAAATCAACCACTTCATTTTCGTTCGCAAAGAATATTATACTGGAGCTTAAAGAAAAATTATCGTTTTCAATTAGATTGGCATTAATGCTTAGTTCTACACCTTCATTGGCAATCTCGCCATTGTTTATCCAAATACGGTCATAACTAGACGAAGGGCTAAGAATCCTCTCTCTTAATAAATCTTTGGTTTGTTTTTTATAGTAATCAAAAGTTAGACTTAACCTTTCCTCAAAAAATGCCATATCAACACCAATATCATATTGTGAGGTAGTTTCCCATTTAAGATCTGGATTAGGAATTCCTCCCCATAATACTTCAATACCGCCTTGCCCAGCTCTACCTACTTCGTAACCAGGGCCAATAGCTGTTACCCAGCTTCCGTTATCATAATATTGACTAACACCATATCGGCTAAGGGTTTGGTAAGGACTGATTCCTTGATTTCCTGAAATACCATAACTAAATCTAAGTTTTAATTGATCAATTTTTTTAGAATCTTTCAAGAAATTTTCTTCATGTATTTTCCAACTAAGAGCACCGGATGGAAAAAAAGCCCATTTATTATTCTCCCCAAACTTAGAAGAACCATCTACCCTTCCAGTAAAAGTGGCCAAGTAACGATCAAGATATCCATAATTCATTCGGAAAATTCCAGAAACAAGCTCTGTTTCTATATGACCATTAGAAACCCGATTTAACTCTGGATTGCCCGCTCCTATATTTTCATTTTGTAACGTTTCATTGACAAAATCAAAAGCTCCTAAAGAAGAACTTCTCTGTAAATAATTTTCATAAGTAAATCCTGCTGTTATTCCAATGTTATGATCTCCAAAATTATCGTCATAATTTGCAAATGTCTCTGTAACAAATCTATTTGACTCCCAATTATTTATATATGCTGCACCATTATTAAAATCTCCAGCCTCAGTATATGTATTAGGAAAAAACTGATCATTTATCGATTCCCCAAATTTGTAATTAAAACGTGAAGTAAGTTTTAAAGCATCAATAATATCATACTCTAATGCCAACGAGGTAATTAAATCAATCGTTTTCGTTTGATCAAGTCTATTATCAGAAATTGCAACTGGATGAGAATAATCATTTGTACCTACAAGAAAATAATCTCCATTTTCATCATACACAGGAAATATTGGATTACGCCAATATGCTAAACCAGAGTTCTCATAACGGTTACCTTTGCTAACTATATTAGAAAACCTAATTTTAAAATTGTCAAAGAGGTTATGATCCACTCTTAAATTATAATTAGCTTTACTATAATCATCATTTTTATAAACTCCCATATCCGTAAAATAATTAGCACTTAGATTAAAAGAAGTTTTTTCAGTTCCCGTATTTACGCTAATTGTGGTATTATTTGAAACTGGTGTATCTCTAAATACAATATCATCCCAACTAGTAAAATAAGGCCAGTCACCTGATTGCAATTCAGAAACGGATGGATAATAAATTCCTGTTGCATTTTCAGCGCCGATATAAAAGGGTGTAAATCCTCCGTTAATTCTAGATTCATTATTAATTTGAGCTAAAAGAACTGGATCCCTCCATAAATCAACTTCTGAGTTAAAGTAAGAAAGTGAAGATTGCTGCTGAATTCTCACACTTGTTTTGCCTTCTTTAGCTCGACTTGTTGTAATAATAATGACCCCATTGGCACCCCTTGAACCATAGATGGCAGAGGCAGAAGCATCTTTCAAAACATCTACAGTTTCTATATCTGCCGGATTAATTTGTTTTAAATTACCCGCATCGCCCAATGGAAAACCATCCACTACTATTAAAGGAGAATTAGAGCCTCTTAATGAACTACCTCCCCGTATTCTTACTGTTGCGCCTGCACCAGGATCTTGGGACGGAGTAGAGACCTGCAGTCCAGCAATCCTACCCTGTAAGTTTCGTTCAATGGAATTAGAGGGAATGTCTTCAATCTTTTCGGTTTTCAAAGTACTTACAGAACCAGTTAAATCCTTACGTTGGACATTACCATACCCCACAACTACAACCTCAGAAAGTTGTTGGAGATCATCTTCAAGCGTAACTTTTATAATTCCATTCTCCGGAATTGGCATTGTTTTCGATTGAAAACCAATACTAGAAAAAATAAGTTTTGAATCTAAAGAATTAACTTCTAGATTAAAATTACCATCAAAATCGGTTATAGTACCGTTAGAAGTTTCACCTTCTATGACATTAACTCCTGGAAGAGGTATTCCTTTGCTATCAGTAACAGTTCCAGAAATATCTATTTGGGCTTTAGCGCAAACAGTCGTGATCATAAAAATTATAAGAATCACAAAGTTCTTTAATGTAAAATTCATATCCATCAATTATTCTATTAATTATTTGATATAACAAAACAACAATAACTTATTAAGAAAAATTTTGTAAATATGGCTAATATGTAATACTATTATGAATATTTAATGATATTTATAAGAAAGCTTATATCTTTAAAAAGATAATAATAGATTATTATACCTTATAATATCATATATATTGAAAAATAAGAACTTATTTCAAGATATTTATTACTTTTTACATTAATATGAATTATAAATAAAAACTTAATTATAATACTATTATGAATAAAAATGAAAAGGTATTAACAGAACTAGTACCTATATCCGAGAATGATTTTTTTATAGTTTTAAATCATCAGAATGCCAAATTTGATTTTCCATTACATTACCACCCAGAATTTGAAATTAATCTTGTTTTAAATACATCGGGTAAAAGAATCGTAGGAGATTCAATTGAGGAATACCATGATTGCGATCTAGTCATTATTGGACCTAATACTCCTCATTATTGGACAGGAGGGGTGGACAAGAGAGAAGCACACGTTATTACCATTCAATTCCAGACAAATTTTTTATCCCCTTCTTCCCTTAATAAGAAACTTTCTTTTCCAATAAAAGAATTATTGGAAAAGGCTCCTAGAGGCATTGCTTTTTCAAAAGAAACCATTGAAAAATTAAGACCGAAAATTTTGAAATTATCACAATCTCAGGATTTTGACTCTTTTTTAAATTTTCTTTCTATTCTATATGATCTTTCTATAGCAAGAAACACGCAAACTTTAGCTTCTGTATCATATATAGACAATTATAAAATTTCTAAAAGTAGAAGAATTCAGAAAGTTAGTGAATATATACATAAAAATCTCAACCAGAAAATTTTCATTCAGGACGTGGCATCTTTAATTAATATGTCTGAATCAGCGTTTAGCCATTTTTTTAAAAAAAGCACAAATAGTTCTTTTTCCGACTATGTTATTGATCTTCGTTTAGGTCATGCTGCAAGAGAACTAATAGAAACCGAGAAATCCATTAATGAGATTTGTTTTGATTGTGGATTTAGCAATATTTCAAATTTTAATAGATCCTTTAAAAAAAAGATAGGCTTTACTCCAAGTTCTTTTAGAACACAGCAAAAACTAATCACAAAGCATTAATCAAATGAAATTCAGCAACCTATGCTCCCTTACCTGTATCAAGCACAATTCCTTTCCAATTAGGGACAACACTACAGATGAATCCCGCCGTGAATTCCGCTGGGAAAAGTTCAAAATGCTACCATAAAATTCACCGAAGACAGCGCGTCAGACGACTTTTTAGTTGTCCCCCATAAAAACTTTAGTAGCACTTTTTGTTCTTATATAAATTTGCTCAGCGTCTTTAGTATCCGTACTTCCTAGAAAAGGGAAGACATAACCTTTATTAAGTTTTTTCTGTTTTTTATAATAATTTAAAATTTTTTCTGCCTTCAAAGGAATTTTAAGGCTGAGTGCTTTTTCATTTTTATTCATTACATAGTAAAGGCGGTTATCCTTAAAATCCGTCCATCTCATTTTGACAACATCAAATACGAATACCGGCAAAATAAAAAGAAAATAGCCATACATTATGTGTGTGCCAAATAGAGCTATTTTCTTCCAACTTAAGCTCTTCTATTTTTTCAACCTCCTCTATGGTTAGCCCTACTTTATTACCAGAACCAATTCTAATTTTTTCCTTTTCTCCGGCGAAGGGATAATATTCTTGATCAATAATTCCTTCTTAATTGCTAAATTGAAAAGGGTCCTAATTAAAATAAGTTGATTCGTAATAGTTCTGGTTTTCTGTCCTAAGTAGGGAATAACAAAATGTTTTATATTTATTAATGAATACTTCGTCAATATCTCTGAAGAGAAGAGTCTTACTTTTTTTAAAATGTGCAACTCTGTCCAACCAAACATATTTATTGCGCCGGGCCTGACTTATGCGGTTCAAACGACGTTCCTTTATTCATTTAATAACTGCTGACTTATTTTTAGCTTTTTCAAGATTTAAAAATTCCTCCAGATTATAAAGAATAGATAATTCTCCTTTAGCTACAGAAAAAATTCCTCTTTCATGTTTTTCCATGCGCTCAGCCGCCAATTCGATAAAGGGTTTCTGACCGCTGGCTCCCTTTAATTTTTGCTTTACCTGCTTGGGAGTAACCCGATCTTTAGATTCAAAAAATATGTCATTGACTTCATTCATTTTTTTCATTAAAAAATTGTTTAGCTTTTTGGAATTTGGGTGACTTCTCCTGGCTTTTCCAGCATCTTTATCCCAATTCTTCTCAAAAACATATTGACCAAGCCATTTATAATTAGTTTTATAATTTTCACTAATTCTCAAAGCAAGAGGAATCCTGCCATCTTCTAATCATATTCTTCCGTAAAACTATCTTTATATTGGCCATAATTAATTAATTTAAAACCATATAAATATAAATAATTAGTTTAAAACCTAGTACAGAATTACTCGATTTCAACAGAATTTAATTAAAATCAAAAAAAATGTAACATATTGATAATCAATAATCTTAATGAGCTTTAATCTATTTTAAATAGCTATATACCGATGTTCGGGATATTAATGGTTTTGGACACGATCAAAAGGAAGTTGTGCTGGTAGATTAACCAAAAATATTAACTCCTAATAATGATGGATTTAACGACCGCTGGCAAATCTATGGGATCAAAGAATTCCCGAACTCAAGAACATTAATATACGACAGGTACGGCAAGTTGATCAAAGAACTAACTTCAAACAGTACCGGATGGGACGGTTCATATCATGGCCGACAAATGCTGCAAGTGACTACTGGTTTATTGTGAATTTAAGCGACGGAAGAACTTTTAAAGGTCATTTCTCATTAATACGCGGATAAGAGAGTTTCCTTTACACCTTTTTCAATCTTCCTTTTAAACCAAAAGTGTAGGAAAAAGGCCTTTTCTCCATTTATATTTTTTGAGATATCTCCGGCCAATTCTTTGCCAGGGCTTCAACCATTTGCCAGATGCTTAAGCCTTGTTTTCTGCTCGGGCCTTGGCCTAACAAATCGGAAAAATAAAGTGGAAAAATAAAAAATCTAATTTCAGCAAAATATGGTTCAACGCTTACGGTTTCCCGTAACAAGTCCTCTACTTTATCTTTTATTCTTGAAAGTGAATTTACTTACTCCTACAAAAGGCCATAAAAAATTTCCTACATGTTAAAAAAATTAACTAACTTTCTCCTCCAGTTTCTTCCCTACACGAACCTGATTTTCATAAACAACCTATTTTCCCCATTTAATGGCAAAAGCAGACATTGATTTTGAAAAAGAACTCTGGGATGCGGCGAACGAATTGCGCGGCGCGGTATCTGAGAATAACTATAAAAACTACATCCTTCCCCTTGTTTTCGTAAAGCACCTTAGCGAACGCTATGAGGTGGTGCGCCAGGAATTGAAGGAGCAGCTGAATGATCCTGAATCTGATTATTACACTACAGATAAGGAAGAGATAAATTACGTCCTGGAGGACCGGGATGAATACCGTTCCCGGAATACGTTTAAAATTCCCGAAACCGCTTCCTGGCCATATTTGAAGGATAATGCCGAGCAGGATGATATCAAGGTGAAGGTTGATGATGCCTTTGATGTGATCCAGGAATTATTAACGGGCTACAATCCCCAGCTGGTAAATATTTTGCCGCGGATCTTTGTGCGGAGTGAACTATCTCCCAAACAAACCGGTGGAATCATCAACCTTCTCTCCCACCCAAAATTTTCTGAAAAGGAAAATCCCGAAAGCGATATCCTGGGGCGTATCTATGAGTATTACATCGGCCGCTTTGCAATGGCGGAAGGTTCGGGTGCGGGGCAGTTCTTTACGCCCGGAAGTATCGTAAGGCTGCTGGTGGAACTGCTGGAACCTTACAAAGGAAGGATTTTTGACCCTGCCTGCGGAAGTGGGGGTATGTTTGTGCAGAGTTTGAAGTTTATCAAGGAACACGGCGGAAACAAAAAAGACATCGCGATCTATGGCCAGGAAATGACCGCACAAACGTTAAGGCTGTGCCTTATGAACCTGATGCTGCGGGACCTATCTTTTGATATCAAACTGGGGAATTCTCTGCTCGACGATAAATTCCCAAACCTGAAAGCCGACTTTATCATTGCCAATCCGCCATTTAACGTGAGCAACTGGCATCCTGAAGATCTGCCCGATGGTGATCCACGGTTATTTGGCCCCAAAGAAGAATTCACTACAGATGGCAGCGCCAATTATATGTGGATGCAAACCTTCTGGCAGCATTTAAGCGACACGGGAACTGCCGGAATAGTAATGGCAAACGGCGCAATGACCTCCAACAACAAGGGAGAGAAAAACGTGCGGCAGCATATGGTAGACAATTCTATGATAGATGCCATTGTTCGCCTGCCCGATAAGCTGTTCCTCACCACCGGAATCCCCGCCTGTCTTTTCATCCTGAGCAAAAACCGCGACGGAAAAGACGGCACCCACCGCGAACGCAATAACGAGATCCTGTTCCTGGATGCCTCCAAAATGGGCACTATGGCCAGCCGAAAACTGCGGGTTTTTAGTGATGATGATATTAATAAAATTGCTGAAACCTATCATAACTGGAGAAACCGTGACGGAAATTACGAAAATGTTGAAGGATTTTGTAAAGCGACGGCTTTGGAGGAAGTACAAAAACAAGATTATAAATTAACGCCGGGTATTTATGTTGGGACTGAAGCTGAGGAAGATGACGGGATTCCTTTTGAAGAAAAAGTGAATACTTTAAAAGCCGAATTGTTGGCACAGTTTGAGAAGGGCGAGGAATTAAAGGAGAAGATTAAAGCAAATTTTGAGAAGATAGATTAAACTAAAAAGTGGTATTAATATTTACGGTATACATTTAGCGCATTGTCACCACAATTTGAAAAAAACAAATGAGACTAAAAATACAGCTATACATATTATCACTTTGGTTATTGTTTGCACTCTTGTTTGTTAACAAAACTCAAATTCCGATTTGCTTTGAAAATTGCAAGTTTATGGGATTTAAAAGTTTGATTACCACAAACATAATCCCAATAATTTGTATTGCATTTCTTGTAGCAGGGTTCTGGTTTTATTATCGTTTCAAGTACATTATCAAAGGCGCAAAATCACTTCCTGAAAAAATAGAAGCAATTGAAAATATTAATTGGGAACATTTGACCTTTTTGGTTACTTATGTTATTCCTTTATTAAGTTTTGATTTAGACTTTAATCTGTCCGAAGATAGAAACGGTTTAATGTTTTTTCTTGTGTTAATAGTTATCGGGATGATTTACGTAAAAACAAATATGTTTTACAACAACCCTACTTTAGCAATTCTCGGCTATCATATTTACAAATCCAAGACCACCAACAAAAAAAATATTGTAATTATTTCGACAGAAGTTCTTCAAGAACAAGATTGGGTTGAACACAGACTGATAAGTGACAATATTTATTTCGCAATCAAATCAAAAAGTAATGGAATTAAACGAACTTAAAGAATTATTGAGTATTGTTAACAGTGAGGATGAACCTGTTGGAATTCGAATACATTTAGTGAAGAAAAATGATGACGATACAGAAAGCCTTTTATTGGCTGACGTTTCAGACGAATTAGCCAATGATTTAAAGGAGATATTTCAAGAAACTATAAATAGAAAGTTTTTTGATAATGAAGAATTAAATTTTTCAAATATTTCAACAGCGCTAGAAACGAGTAATTGCGCTTTCTACTACGATATCAATGAATTTCCTGCGAAATTAAATATTCTTCAAAACTTTGATACTTGGGCAGATTATGATGAATTTTCATTTACTAACGATGATCTAGAATCGATTAAAGCAATTTTAATTACCATTGGTAATGAGGATAATTATTTTACAATTTTTAAGCACGTCTATCCAGTCACAATTGTTCGACAGGACAAAATGTTAGGTTTTGTTCCTATTGGCAATAGATTTGAAAAATTAAACTCAAATATTCTACAAATCAACAATTCAATTGATTTCATTTATGCAGAAGAGAAACTTGTGGTCAATAACATTAAAACGTTATCAGCTGCATATGGATTTAAAGAAATAATCAAAAATCAAGCAAGAGAAAAAATTCAATTAATTGGGGGTCTCGACTTAATTGAAAATCTTGAGGAGTTAACAGCTTTTGTTGAGAATGTAAAATATGCAAAAAGAGTTTTACGAATAAACCCGGAATCACCCGTTTTGCAATTAGCCAAAGCAAGAATTATCGATTTTATTGGAAATCACGCTAAATTGAGCTTGAAAATTAGATTTAATGACGGTAGAGATAGAATTGTTTTGGACACAGATGTTTCAAAAGTAATAACCATTGGAATTTTAAATGATGATTATCTTAAATCAAACTTAACTGATTTGGATTATGAAAGTGAGAGAAAAGCGGAATTTGATATAGAAGATCAATAAGAACTAAAGGTAATAATGTATACCTAAAGAGACATAGTAGTAAAATTAAGAATTTTGGCTTGTATTGGTATTTTATCGATTGTCTCGTTCTGCGTAACCGCCTAGTTTTCATATAACAAACATTGTATGTAATTTAAAAAACCGAGAATGAAATTTGAAATTATAGTAAACAACATATTTGATGATGTTAAATTGGATGACACTTTAAGTCCGACTCACAACAAATCAGTTCTTGGAATAATAAATGACTTTGAAAATGGAGAATGGAGATATGAAAAGTTTCAAAACTTTGTTTGGGATAATATTAAAGATACTGCCTTAAGTTATAGTGAAAGGCAAGCATTATTAACTGATGGTGCAGGTTCCATTCTTGCAGAATCAGCAAAAAAACTTCGGTTAGTTGAATCATTAGACGCAATTGGTAGAGGAAGTGAAATTGCAGAAATTGTACTTTATGGAATAATGAAAAACCATTACCGCGCACTCCCAATTGTACCAAAAATATTTTATAAACAAAATACCGGAGATGAAGCCAAAGGTTCAGATAGCGTACACATTGTCATAGAGTCAGAAGATTCTTTTTCTCTTTGGTTTGGAGAATCCAAATTTTATAACAGTATTGAAAATGCTCGTTTGGATACTATTGTCACTTCTGTAAAAGACTCAATTAGTCTGGAGAAAATTAAAAAAGAAAATAGCATCATAACCAACTTAAGCGACATTAATGATTTTCAGGAGATTTCAGAGGATCTAAGAAACAAAATAAAAGCAAGTCTTTCTCAAAATGAATCAATCGATAACATCAAGCCCATTTTGAATATTCCGATTTTGCTTTTATATGAATGTGAACAAACAAAGACAGGTAAAGATTTGAACCCTGAATATAAACAAGGACTTATTGATTACCACAAAGACAGAGCAACACAGTATTTCAAAAAACAAATTAAAAAATGTACAGACGTGCATTTATACGAAAAAATCAATTTTCATATCATTTTATTTCCAGTTGCAGAAAAGGAGAAGATCGTGAATAAATTTATTCAAATAGCAAAAGCTTATAGAGATTAGATATGCAAGAACAGGTCTTTAACCAATGTCATTTAATTAACAGACTTCTCATTTCTAATCAAGAAAATGAAGCAAGACAAGAACTCATCAAATTATTAGATTATCATAATACTAATGATTTAGCATACAATCCAATGGTAAACCATTTAATAAGAGAAACAGGTCTTTTCCCTTATATTGAACCTGAGACATCTAATTGGGAAGAAAGATTTATTTACAACGCCTTTAAAGTAGATGTAGGCGAAGAAAAACCTCTAACCCTTCATCGAGAACAGTCTTTCCTACTTAAGAGACTTTTAGAGGGCAAAAATATAGCCGTTAGCGCTCCAACAAGTTTCGGTAAAAGTTTTGTAATTGATGCTTATATCAAAATCAAAAAGCCCAACAATGTTTTAGTAATTGTTCCAACATTAGCTTTAACAGACGAAACAAGAAGAAGACTTTATAAAAAATTTGCTCACGAATATAAAATCATAACAACTTCTGATGTTGAATTATCAGACAAAAATATATTTATATTTCCCCAAGAAAGAGCAATGAATTACATCAATATTGTCGAATCTTTTGACATAATAATAGTAGATGAATTTTATAAAGCCAGCAGTAAATTTGACAAAGAACGTTCACCAAGTTTGATAAGAGCAATGATTAAACTTGGTGAGAAATCTAACCAAAAATATTATTTAGCACCGAACATCACTTCTTTAGATAGCAGTCCATTCACAGAGGATATGGAATTTATAAGACTTGATTTTAACACAGTTTATTTAGAAAAACACGAACTCTATAATCAGATAAATAACAATGAAGAAAAAAGCGATAAGCTTTTAGAAATATTGTCGCAAAATAAAGGAAAGACTTTAATATATGCAGGGACATATTCCAATATAGATAGTTTAACTAACTTATTCCTCGACACATATGAGCCAGTACAAAATGAACTTCTTGAAATGTTTGCAGATTGGCTTTCAAAGAATTATGATGTCAATTGGAGTTTAACAAAGTTAGTCAGTCGTGAAATCGGTGTACACAATGGCAGACTACATCGGTCTTTAAGCCAAATTCAAGTAAGACTGTTTGAAGAAGAAAAAGGTATCAGAAATTTAATTTCTACTTCATCAATTATCGAAGGCGTAAATACCTCTGCAGAAAATGTCATTATCTGGAGAAATAGAAAAGGTAGTGCAAAGTTAGACGACTTCACTTATAAAAATATTATTGGTAGAGGTGGTAGAATGTTTAAACATTTTATTGGAAAAATTTACATTTTAGAACAACCACCAGAAGAAGGACAAACTCAATTAGACATCCCGTTTCCAGATGAAATATTAGGAGATTTAAACGAGACAAAATATGAAGGTTTGCTAACTAAAGAGCAAGTTGCGAAATTAAAATTATACAATGATGAGATGGCTGAACTTATGGGAGTTCAGGTCTACGATGAATTAAAAGCAGAGTCTGTATTTCAATCAAGCAATTCGGACTTAATAAAAACAATTGCAATTGATTTAGTAAAGAATCCAGAAGAATGGAATGGTTTATATTATCTAAATGAATTTAAACCTGAAAATTGGGATAGATTACTCTATAAAATAATAAAACTTCAACCAGGAAATTGGGATACAGGATATAAAGTATTTGTAGAGTTCATTAAAATTATAGCCTATAACTGGAGAAAATCAATACCTGAATTATTAAGGGAACTTGAAGACTATGACGTTGGAATTGATGATTTCTTTAAGTTAGAAAGAAATGTGACTTATAAGTTCTCGGCCATATTACAAGATTTAAATTCGTTGCAAAAACGAATTTTAAAAGATAAGAATTACGATATCACAAGATTTATTAAGCTGTGTTCTCAAGCGTTTTTACCAAAAGTGGTTTTCCAACTCGAGGAATACGGTTTGCCGCGGATGATTTCAAAAAAAATACACGAATCAGATGTAATAAATTTCTTTGATGGAGAATTAACAATTCACAGTGCCATTTCTCAATTTAGTGAGATTGGAAAAGAAACACTAATTGAACGGACTAAAGATTTGGACGATTTTGACAAGTATATTTTAGACTATTTCTTTGATGGAATTAAAGTAAAGAATGCTCAAAATAATAATTAATGCCAGAAAACTGGAATACATATAAACTCGGTGATTTACTAACTCTTAATTATGGTAAGTCCTTAACAGCATCAAAAAGGAAGGAGGGAAATATTCCTGTATTTAGTTCCTCCGGCCGTACAGGTTGGCACAATAAACCTTTAGTAAAAGAAGAAGGAATAATAGTTGGAAGAAAAGGCACAGTAGGGAGTATTTTTAAAACTCAAGGTCCGTTTTATTGTATAGACACTGCCTACTACATTTTACGCAAAGATCCGGTTTATGATTTTGATTTTCTATTCTACTTATTACACACCATTGGTTTAAATAAACTAAACTTTGATTCCGCTGTACCTGGTCTAAACCGAAATATAGCTTATGACCAGCAAATCTCTCTTCCTCCATTACAAGAACAAAAATCCATCGCCTCCATTCTTTCCGCTTTAGACGATAAGATCGAGCTCAACCTCCAGATGAACAAAACCCTGGAAGAAATGGCTATGGCTTTATACAAACACTGGTTTGTTGATTTTGGACCTTTTCAGGATGGGGAATTTGTAGATTCAGAACTGGGGGAAATTCCGAAGGGATGGGAGATTAAGAAGTTAGAAGATCTATTAGAAATTAAATATGGAAAGGATCATAAAAAACTTGAAGATGGAAACATTCCCGTTTATGGTTCTGGAGGAATAATGAGATATGTGGATACATTCCTATACGATCAGGAATCGATTTTAATTCCGCGAAAGGGTACTTTGAGTAATTTGTTCTATTTAAGTAAGCCTTTCTGGTCGGTTGACACAATGTTTTATTCAAAATTCAAAAAACAAAATTTCGGAAAGTATATTTTTCACTTTTTAAAATCTCAGGATTTGGCTTCAATGGATGTGGGTTCTGCAGTTCCCAGTTTAACCACCGAATTATTAAAACGAATAAAAATTTTAGTTCCATCCATTCAAGAAGTGGAAAAATTTAATGAAATAGTGAGTGGTTACTTCGAAGTAATGGAAAGTAATAAAGACGAAAACAAAACCCTCACCCAACTCCGCGACACCTTATTGCCAAAACTCATCAGCGGGGAAGTCCACGTGAAAGATGTGGAGAAAACCTTATCTGAAGTCTTATGACACAAATGATCGAGATCACAGTGCAAAAGGCTGCCATAGAGTGCCTTCAGGAATTGGAGTACACTTATAAAGAAGGCAATTCCCTGCAGCGGGATCTCAAAAAGGTGGTTTTGGAGGAGGATCTTCGGGAATTTTTAGTGAGCTCCTATCCCGGTGTTCCGGCAACCGCCATTAACGAAGCCCTGTCAGCTTTCACGCAGCACGAGGGAATGGATCTCGATCACCGCAACCGCGATTTTCATCTTAAAATGACCCAGGGGATTTCCATTACCTGGAAAGATGCTTCGGGCAAAGAACAGGCCCGGCACCTCTACCCTATCAATTATAAGGAACCGGAGAAAAATACTTTTGTGTGTGCAGATGAAGTAAAGATCATTGGCAAGAACAGCCGCCGCACAGATCTGCTCATCTTCATCAACGGTCTGCCGCTCGTGGTTTTCGAGTTCAAAAATATGTTCGATTCCGAGGTGGGCGTGGAAAATGCGCACCGGCAAATTGGGCATTACTTTCAGGATATTCCGCAGCTGTTTGATTACAATGCTATCACGGTAGTTTCAGATGGGCTGGAAACCCTGCACGGGATGTACAATTCTTCCCTAAAGTGGTTTGCTCCGTGGAAAAGCCTGCACGGGGATGACCTTCAGCAGCAACAGGAGCTTCAGCTGGAGACCTTGCTGAAAGGATTATTTCCGAAGAAAACCTTATTAAACTACCTGCAAAACTTCATTTTCCACGAAGACCACAACGGGAAAATAATCAAGAAAGGCGCAAAATATCACCAGTACTGGGGCATCAAAAAAGCGGTGGACTCTGCGGTAGAAAATATAAAACCCACGGGTGACGGCCGGCTGGGAGTGATCTGGCACACGCAGGGATCGGGCAAAAGCATTTCGATGGCCATCCTTACCGGGATCCTGAGGCAAATGCCCGAAATGAAAAATCCCACCATCCTCATCCAGGTAGACCGCAATGACCTGGACCAGCAACTCTATGAGAATTTTGTGCTGTGCAAAGACCTGGTGGGCCACGTACAACACGCCGATACCACAGATGAGCTGCGGGCCCTGCTGAGCACCGATGGCGGCGGGGTGATCTTTACCACCATTGAGAAATTTCGGTTAAAAGAACTGGCTTCGGGAAAAGAGCTCTCCCACCCTGTACTTTCTGAACGTACCAACCTTATCGTGATGGCAGATGAAGCCCACCGCACCCAGTACGGGTTCCATAGCGGCGGCTTTGCGCAGAACATAAGACGCGCCCTGCCGAATGCCTCCTTTATTGGCTTCACCGGAACTCCCGTAGATAGCAAAGATGCCGATACCCAACAAGTATTTGGCCCCACCATTCACACCTACGATATCAAACAGGCCGTGGAAGACGGTGCCACGGTGCCTATTTATTACGAGCCAAAAATGGTTCCGCTTAACATCAAAGCCAAATATGACAAGGAGCTGGATGAAATGGAAGAAGATGAGGACGAGGAGAACAATGCTGTTTGGGCCGCGATAGAAGATGCCGCCGGGGCTGCTGACCGCGTGGAAAGGGTTGCCAAAGACATCCTTACCCATTTTAAAGCCAGGACCGAAAGCCTGGAAGGCAAAGCGATGATCGTTTGCATGAGTCGAAAGAACTGCGTAAAAATGTACAATGCGCTTAGCGCGCTGGAAGGTTGCCCGGAAATAGCCGTAATAATGACCGGGAACATCAGTAAAGATCCGCCAGAATGGAATCCGCACATCCGCACCAAAGAGGCGATGGAAGCCATTAAAAAGCGTTTCCGCACGCCTGAGGATCCGCTGCAAATTGTGATCGTTCGCGATATGTGGCTCACGGGATTTGATGCCCCCTGCGCCCATACGATGTATGTGGATAAGATAATGAAAGGCCATAATCTGATGCAGGCCATTGCAAGGGTGAACCGGGTTTTTAAAGACAAACCCAACGGACTCGTAGTAGATTTCATAGGAATTTCCGGCTTTCTGGCCGAAGCCACCAAAAAATACACCGCCGGAGGCGGGGAAGGAAAACCCACTCTGGACCTTGAAGCGGCGGTGGAAATTTGTTTGGAGCAGTTTGATAAAGTGAAAGATCTGATAGGGGATTTTTCTGCGGAAAGTATCGATGCAATGACCGATATGGACAAGATGAAATGGTCAAACGGTGTAGTGAACAGCCTTTTAAAATCTGATCCTGTGACCGATGAATTCTTACTTGAAGAAAGAAAGCTGGCAGAACTGGTGGCAATGACCAGTAGCGATCCGCGAATCTGGGAGGTACAGGAAGAGCTGGCGATCATTCAGAAGATCAGGCAGCTAATCAGAAAGATCAAATTCCCTCCCGGCCCCAGCAGAGAAAAGAATGAAAAGATAAAAGACCTGATAAGCAAGTCCCTGGAATCGCAGGAAATTGTGGACCTGGCAAAAATGTACAATCTGGATAAGATCGATATTTCCATAGTAGATGATAGATTTCAGGCCATTGTAAAGGAAAAAGGCGACGAGAACATCAAAGTCGAATTGCTGCGCAGGATCATCAATGACGAGATACGGGTACGAATGCCCAAGAACATCCGCCGGATGCGTAAGCTGAAAGAAGAGCTGGAAAAAGTGCTGAGCAACTACCACAGGAATTCGCTGGATTCCATCGCCGCCATCAAACACTTGCTGGACATCGCCAATGAATTTCAACAGGACGACATCAGGACCCAACAACTCGGTTTAACCGAAGACGAACTTGCTTTCTATGATTTACTTTCCGCAAACGAAAAGCTTCTCAACAAAGCTGGTCCCATTCAGGACCTGGTGCATACTGTAGTAGACTCCGTCAAGAAAAACCTGCAGCTCGACTGGACCAAAAAAGAAGACGCCCGCGCCGCCATTCGCCTGGCAGTGAAAAAGGAATTACGGGGGAAAGTGCCATTTTCTGAACTGGATAATTTACTAAAAGAAGTGATTGAACAAGCCGAGGGGCAATATAGGGATTGGCCTATTGAGGCGTAGAGTCTATAAAGAAAGATGTTGAAGTACCTTTTAAAAGTAAACAATGGGAAATAAATTGTGGATGGCTAGGTATGACGAAAGTGGATATCTTTTCGAGAAATTTATAGAGCAGAATATTGTTGCCATAGGATGGAACGAAATTTCATCATTAAACACACGCTTAGCTACCCTTTTTCTTCTGTGAAAGTTTAAGTTGTTGCTGTAAAATCTCCATATCGTTTGCTAACTTTTCATCCAACACCTTCGCATAGATTTGGGTTGTTTTAAGGGATCTATGCCCCAACATTTTTCCTACCGATTCAATAGGGACACCTTTAGATAGCGTTACAGTGGTGGCAAAGGTGTGTCGGGCTAAATGGGTGGTAAGGTTCTTTTTTATACCACAGACATCGGCTATTTCTTTTAAATAGGAATTAGATTTCTGGTTTGTCAATACAGGCAATACTCCTTTTCCGGTTTTTACCCTGGGGTGGTCAGCGTATTTCTCAAGTAATGTTTTTGGAACATCCAAGAGGGGTATACTGCTAAGGGATTTCGTTTTTTGCCTTTTTGTTTTAATCCATTTCCTGCCGTTTATATCCATTATAATATCATCAGCGGTGAGCTTTTTTACATCCGCGAACGCCAGGCCGGTATAGCAAGAGAACAGAAAAGTATCTCTTACCAGTTCCAGGCGGGGAATATCAAATTCATGTTCGATCATAGCCTGAAGTTCAGCTTCGGTTAGAAATTTCCGTTCAGAAGATTTCCATTTTCCTTTCCAATGGAAAAACGGATCTTTTTCTATCCATTGATTTGCATAAGCAATGCGGATGATTTTTTTGAAATTAACTATGTACTTCTGAGCCGTATTATGGGCGCAATCTTTTTCAGATTTCAAATAGTGGTCAAAACCAGTAATAAAGTTATGGTCTACTTCTTCTACAGGAATATCTTTAAGCTTCCAACGGAATCCCAGGTAATCTTCAATATGTTGTTTACACGCGTTATAACGCTGCAAAGTTCCTTTGGTGTATCCTTTCCCTATCAGTTTTTCCATCTCATCATTATGATCCTGAAAGATTTCTATAAGCATATACTGTTTCTCTTCCTTACCTAAATAGATATCTTTAATAATTTTAGCAGAAATCTTTTTTTTCTCCCTTACCAGTCGATCGTGAATATCATAGAGGGCAGCCCGCATGTCATCAAGGTATCTTTTTAATGCTTTCGCTTCTGAGGAATTTCCGCGGGCACTATTCGTATGAGTATTCCATTTATTTAATTCAATTTTTCTGGAGGTTGTAAAATCTGTTCGCTTTCCATTATAAGTGAGACGTGCATAAATTACGGCGTTCGTACTTTGTTTGGAAGTCGTTTTCTTCGGGTAAAAAATAATAGATAGAGAATTAATCATCGGTGCTTGTTTTAAATATGCACCTCAAGATAGAAAAATAAAATGTTAAAAAAACGTCACAACTATTTTATTAACAGGTTGTTATGAGTTTGGAGGTGCATATAATTTCGCTGAAAAATATGCACCGAATTGAGCACCAATTACTTAGCTTTATTTGGGTTTATTTGATATTTTCGGGAAAGAAAAAAGCCTCTAAATGCTTGATTTAGAGGCTTTTTAGTTTATTTTGGTGCTTTAAAAGCGGTCTGGACGAGACTCGAACTCGCGACCCCCTGCGTGACAGGCAGGTATTCTAACCAACTGAACTACCAGACCGTTGCGTTATTGCGAGGGCAAATATACTGCAGTTTTTCAATCACACAAACTTTTTTTCTCCTTTTTTTAATCTTTTTTTGACCTCGCTAAGCAAGCTTTTGTCTTTCAACAAAATAGGATTGCAAAATTTGATTGAAATTTTTATTGATATCTACGGAAACATAACTAATCCGGTACTTTGCACATTCCAACTTTAGATTTTTAAAGTAATTTTCGATCGCATTTTTATAATTTTCCTGAATATTTTCTGAATACAAATCGATTTCATCCCCGGTTTCTACATCAAAAAATCGTTTTGGGGTATTCGAAAAACCAAAACCTAACTCTTTTTCACTATCTAAAACATGAAATAAAACCACCTCATGCTTATTATATTTTAAATGACGTAAGGCTTCAAAGAGTGCTGTTTCCTCCTTATCGCTTTGAAACATATCAGTAAATAAAAATACTAAAGACCTTCTGTTTAATTTCTCTGCAATCTGGTGCAGATAAGTGTAAGTCTGCGTTCCTTTTTTTGTCCCCTCAGCATTTACCGCATTTTCTAAGGCATTAAGTAGTAAATGATGATGCCGTTCCCCGGCTCTTTCCGGTGCATAAAATTCAAATTCGTCACTATAAACACTTAAACCCACTGCATCGCGCTGTCGCTTTAGCATATTCATAATACAGGCCGAGGCCAGCGCCGAAAAACCAATTTTATTTAATTTTAAGAGACTTTGTTTCTTAAGGGAAGGGTAATGCATGGAAGCCGAATTATCGATGATTAAATGGCATCTTAAATTGGTTTCCTCTTCATATCGCTTGGTATACAGTTTATCGGTCTTGGCATAAAGCTTCCAATCGATATGCTTGGTACTTTCTCCCTGATTGTAAATTTTATGCTCAGCAAATTCCGCAGAAAAACCGTGAAACGGACTCTTATGCATCCCGAAAATATAGCCTTCTACAATTTGCCGGGCCAGAATTTCAAGATTTAGAAATCCCTCCGTTTGATGTACCTCTTGCTGTAGTTTCAAATTAAAAAGTTTTGTTGCTGGAAGATACGAAAACGAGTTGAAAGTTTATAGACTACCTTTAGCAATAAGCAGTGAGCAGTGAGTAGTGAGTAGTGAACGGTGAACAGAAAAATTTTCAGTGAAAAGCAATTCAGAATTCAACATTTTATAATAATTATTTTGTCTCTTTTCTATATTCTATGTTCTAAAAGACAAGCGATTTCTATACTAACCAATAACTACTAAATTCAAAAAAGATTTCTCCGCAAGGTCGAAATGACAGTAGCGTTCAAAGTTGAAAAGTTTAAGGTTTAAAAGTCGCTGTATCAAGAAGTCTGTTTTCAATATACTGCTTACAGTATACAGTTTACATAATGACCTTGCCTGAATAAGGTTGCCTTTTTTCAAGTTAATAATTTATTTTAAATACTGGTCTTTGTTCAGTAGCTAAGCGCTGAACAAAGTTTAAAAATTCTTGTGGTTTCCTATTTTTCAGTGAACCATGTGGCCGCTCAA
>NZ_JBSXOK010000070.1:0-70161 GCF_056859415.1 Zunongwangia sp. L-65 | reverse complement strand
AGCCACTAAGAAGTGGTCAATGCCTATCAGGAACTGGGGCATTATCTTAAATCAGTTCCTTACGATCTATGAAAAAAGGGTCAGACTTTAAAAAGTCCAACCCCTGTTATTTTAACTTTACACACTTTGCGGGATAGTGTCGAAATAATGCGATAAAACAGCCCCGAATTTTTTTAAATCCGGGGCTATTTCCAACAATTAACAAATAACAAGATTCAAACTATTGCCATCCTCCCCCAAGTGCCTGGTATAAATTCACCATCGAATTTAATTGTGAATACTTAGCGTTGATCAAGTCTAATCTAGAGTTTAACGCATTTTCTCTTGCCGTTAAAACTTCTAAATAATTGGCTAAACCATTATCTAACAATTCTTGCGAATAATTAGTTGCGGTTTCATAAGCACTATATTCTTTTTCTTTTATTTCAATTTTATCGCTTGCCGCTTCATAATTATATAAAGCATCGGCCACTTCTTTTGTAGCCGTTAAGAAAGCTTGTCTAAACTGAAGTCTAGCTTGTTCTTGTTGCGCTTGTGAAGCTTCGTATTGCGTTTTTATTTGTCTACGCTGAAAAATGGGTTGCGTAATACCTCCTACAATCGTGGCAAATAATGAATTGGTATCTATAAGCTCTCCCAAATCTAAAGATTGAAAACCTCCTGTTGCTGTTAATGTTAATGAAGGATAGAAATTAGCTCGGGCAACATTGGTCATTTCAAAAGCATTTACCAAGCCATATTCTGCCTGAATTACATCGGGTCTGTTTCTCAATAATTGTGCAGGAACTCCGGTTTTTAATTCGGTTTCAATTGTTTGATCGGCTAAAACACTTCGGTTAATGTCTTGTGGTTCTTTACCTAATAAAATAGACATCGTGTTTTCTAATAATCGAATTTGATTATTAATATCTACCAATAAAGCTTGGGCTGTATAAAGCTGCGCTTCGGTTTGTTTTACACCAACTTCAGTAATGTTTCCGGCTTCTTTTAAAGCTTTGTTGGTTTCTAAACTTTTTTCTCGGTTTTCAATTGTTCTCTCGGTGACTTTACGTTGCTCGTCTAACGAAAGCAATTGATAATACGTAGAAGCAATGTTAGAAATAAGCGTAGTTTTTACCGCTTGGTGTGCGGCCACGCTTTGTAAATAAGAAGCTTCGTAAGCTCTTTTTTGACTTCTAATTTTTCCCCAAATATCGGCTTCCCAAGAAAGATCTGCACTAATTTCATATTGATCTAACGAAGAGAAGAAACCTCCAAACTGGCTATTTGATGAAAGCTCTTGGCGAGTTACCGACGCATTTCCTGTAATTGAAGGAAAATAACCGGCTTTTCCTTGCTTCAAGTAAGCTTCAGCATATAGTATTTGCTGAAGCGCTACTCGAATATCAATATTGTTTTGAAGGCCTTCTTCAATATGATTTTGCAAAATAGGATCGGTAAACATATCTCGCCAAGAAACATTGGCCATTGTTAGGCTGTCTTGCGGAATACTGTCGGTTCTAAAGTTTTCTTCTTCTATAATATCAGGCTGTTCATAATCTTTAGCTACAAAACAAGATTGTAAGCTTAAGACGACTAGCGATAGCCCGATAAATTTAAATTTTATTAAAAATTTCATAGCAATTTTATTCTTGGTTATTAGTGTTAACAGCCTCTGGCTTTTTACCAATTTTTTCCTGTAACCATTGGAAAAGGATAAACAACATTGGGATTACAAATACTCCTGTAATTGTACCAATTAATAAACCTCCGGCTGCTCCGGTACCAATAGCACGGTTACCTTCGGCACCTACACCACTTGCTAATACCAATGGCATTAATCCTAGAATAAAAGCAAAAGAGGTCATTAAAATTGGTCGTAACCTGGCTTTGGCGCCATCTATAGCAGCATCTACAATGCTTTCTCCACGTTTTCGTCGTTGGATGGCAAACTCTACAATTAAAATCGCGTTTTTAGCAAGCAGACCAATTAACATAATTAATGCAATTTGGAAATAGATGTCATTCTGAAGTCCTGCAAGTTTAGTCGTTAAATAAGCACCAAATACTCCTAATGGTAAGGAAAGCAATACCGAAAGCGGTAATAAATAACTTTCGTATTGTGCTGCCAATAAGAAATAAACAAACACTATAGAAAGTAAAAATATAGTCGTGGTTTGGTTACCGGCATTTACTTCCTCTCTTGTTAATCCTGAATAAGCAGTCCCGTAGTTACCTGGTAATGTAGAAGCTACTTCTTCTATCGCAGTAATCGCATCACCAGAACTGAATCCGGGATTGGTGGCTCCTGTTAGCTTAGTAGAATTAAACAGGTTGAACCTGGTTACCGATTGCGGCCCATAAACCCTTTTAAGAGTTACAAACTGCGTAATAGGAGACATTTCGCCACTTTCAGTACGAACATACAATCTATTTAAATCACTTTTAGTGGCCCTGTCTTGCGGAAGTGCCTGTACATATACACGGTATTGTTTACCAAATCTTGAAAAATCGGCAGCATAAATTCCTCCAATATAGCCTTGTAAGGTCGAGAAAATCTCACTTACCGAAACTCCTTTATCTTTGGCTAAAGGTACATTCAGATTAATTTCGTACTGTGGATATTTTGTATTGAACGATGACTGCGCATATTGAATTTCGGGGCGCTGCATCAGCTTTCCTATAAATTCCTGGTTGGCCGCATCTAATTCTTCAAAACTTGAACCTGAGCGATCCAATAGATTCACTTCAAACCCGGCAGAGTTCCCAAAACCTGGAATACTTGGTGGGGCAAAGAAAATAATATTCGCCTCTGGAATGGTGGCTGCAATACCAAATAATTTTCCGGTAATTGCTTTTAGCGAAAGTTCATCGGTATCACGTTCTTCCCAATCTTGTAGTTTTACAAAGCCTAGACCATAGTTACTACCGGCACCACTAATTAAACTTCGTCCATTAATTACAGATACGCCTTCAACACCAGGTATATCTTTTATTTTTTGATAAAGCTCATTATTCACTTGAGACGTTCTATCAATAGAAGCCCCGGCGGGTAATTCAACATTTACAAATAACAAACCTCTATCCTCATCAGGAACAAAGCCGGTAGGAGTGGTGGAAGAAGTCCACCAAATACCTGCTACTGCCAGGATAAGGATGAGCGCACTAATCCATTTATTTTTGTATAAAAACTGAAGTGATTTACCATAGCGATTAATAGTCGCATTAAAACCACGGTTAAACGCTGCATAAAATTTTTGCAGGAAGTTTTTCTTTTTATCTTCTTTTTCGTTGTGGGTTTTTAAAAATAATGCACACAATGCGGGACTTAAAGTCAATGCGTTAACTGCCGAAATAAAGATGGCAACAATCAACGTAATCCCAAATTGTTCGTAGAAAACACCTGTGGGTCCTGTGATAAATGTTACCGGAATAAATACCGCTGCCATCACTAAAGTAATGGAAACAATTGCTCCAGAAATTTCGTGCATCGCATCTAGAGTGGCATTTTTCGCATTATCGGCGCCTTCATCTATTTTTGCGTGCACTGCTTCTACCACTACAATGGCATCATCTACCACAATACCAATAGCCAGTACCAGGGCAAATAGGGTAAGCAGGTTAATGGAATAACCAAACAGGTTTAAGAAAAAGAAAGTACCAATAATAGAAACGGGAACCGCAATTGCCGGAATTAAAGTAGATCTAAAATCCTGAAGGAAAATAAACACCACAATAAAAACCAGTATAAATGCTTCAACCAGCGTATGTACTACTTTATCTATAGAAGCATTTAAGAAATTATTGGTATCGTAAGGAATATAAATTTCTATCCCTTCGGGAAGATTGGCTTCAATGTCCTCTAATTTTACTTTGATAGTTTGAATAATATCACGTGCATTAGATCCTTTGGTCTGAAAAATAGCCATATTCACCGCAGGATTTCCTTTAGTCATAGAACCGCCGTTATAGGATTGTGCATCCAATTCTATTTCGGCAACATCCTTTAACCGTAAATATTCACTATCTCCTAAAGCCTTGATGATAATGTTTTTGTATTCCTTTTCTGTTTTAAAACGTCCGCTGTACTTAATAGTGTAAGAAAAAGCTTCCCCGTTATTTTCACCAAGCGCACCGGCAGCTGCCTCTAAACTTTGTTCATTAAGCGCTGCAATTACATCTGAAGGGACTAAATTATAGGCGGTTAATTTTTCGGGTTGCAACCAGATTCGCATAGCGTAATCCTTTTGCCCAAATACGTTTACGTTACCAACGCCATTTACCCTTTGGATTTCAGGAATAACATTTATTTTTAAGTAATTCTGAATAAATGTATCATCGTAATCTTTATTAGTACTATAAAAAGACAAGAACATTAAGGCACTGGTCTGTTGCTTTTGAGTAGTAACCCCGGTTTGTTTAACTTCGGCAGGGAGTAAAGGGTTGGCCCTGGCCACCCGGTTTTGTACGTTTACCGCTGCGATATCCGGATCTATTTCCTGATCGAAAAAAACGGTGATTTCAGCCGTACCGTTATTGGTAGCGGTAGAGGTAAGATAAGTCATTCCCTCTACACCATTTATCTGTTCTTCAATAGGAACGATTACACTTTCCAAAATCGTTTCAGCATTGGCCCCCGGATAACTTGTAGAAACCGTAATGGTTGGGGGCGCAATATCGGGATACTGGGTAATTGGTAAAGCTGTTAAGCCCAATACACCAAGTATAACTAATAAGATAGAAACTACCGTAGATAATACGGGTCTCTCTATAAATGTTTTAAGCATAATTTATTTCTTCAGCAATTTATTTAAATATTTTTTCGATAGGTTCTGCTATGCTGTCAAAAGGCAAAGGCTGTGGTTTAATTTCAGAGCCGGGTCTAATTTTAGAGACTCCTTTTGCAACAATTTTATCGCCTTGTTTTATTCCGCTTTCAACGATGTACAAACTGCCAATTTCATCTTTAGTTTTAATGGCAGAAGAAGTTACTTTGTTATCTTCCCCTACTTTCATCACCATAATGCTTCCCTGCTGTTCAAACGTGGCAGACTGTGGTACTACAACGGCATCTTTATAAACTTCGGGAATAAGAATGCTTCCGCTATTTCCATTGGTTAAAATTCTGGAAGAATTGTCAAATACCGCTCTAAAAGAAACAGTACCTGTGTTAGCGTTTACCTGAGAATTTATGGTTTCTATTCTTCCTTCTTCAGAATACATCGTGCCATTAGCTAATCTTAATTTTACGTTGGGAAGGTTTTTAATTATCTCGTCAAAAGATTCTCCTCTTTTATTCTGAAGAAAATTAAGATAGTCGGTTTCATTCATAGAGAAGTAGGCATACACTTTACTAATATCAGCTACGGTAGTTAAAGGTTGTTGGCTGGTAGGGCTAACTAAAGCACCTTCCCTTAACCTAATGGAGCCTACATAACCATCTACGGGGCTTTTAATATTCGCATAGCCTATATTGGCCGCAATACTATTATAACTGCTTTTTGCTTGTTGTAATTTTGCTTTTGCCGTTTCTAACTGCACCTCACTAATAATATCTTTTTCTACCAGCGGTTTAAGTTTGTCTACTTCAACCTGAGCTGCATTTACATTGGCCTGAGCGGCTTGGGCGTCTTGATTTAAGGATTGGGTTTCCAGTTTAAAAAGGATTTGCCCTTTTTTTACTTTTTCACCTTCATCAACCATCACTTTGTTAATGTAGCCCGATACTTTAGCACGTATTTCACTGTTTACAATACCTTCTATATTTACCGGGTAAGAGGTGTTCCCTTCTACAGTTTTAGTGATTATTTCTATTACAGGATAGGGTTTGGCCTGTTGAGCCTGGGCACCAGCTGCCTGTTGTGATTTTTCACTATCATTACCACAAGATATAAGAAGCAGGATGCCAGCTAATAAACTTATATTTAATATTGATTTTCTCATTTTTATACGTAGGTTATATTTATTGATTTTTAAATTTTGACATTTTCTCTATAGTATCTTTCATATTTCCTTGCTGTTTAATTAAATAAGCCCGAAAAAGTACAGAAATAACTCCGTGCTCTTCATACTTATGTTGGTTATAAAGTGAATTGAATTCTGTAATTTTATTTATCAAAGCAATCTCTTCCTTCACTCGTTCCAAATCTTCTTTTAATGTATTTATCAGGTAGCTTTTGCTCGCTCTAAAATATCTTTTACGGTCGCCAGATTTAGTAAAATATTCTACCTTTTTGAGTTGAAGCAGAAGATTAAGTTGAGTAGAAACAGAGCTTTTACTGGCACAAGTCATTTCTAATATTTCGTCAAACGTATGTCCGTCATAGGGCGATAATATCATAATAGCATATATTCTTGCAGCTAGAGGAGACATTTGCTTGGCTTTTTCAAAATGAAGCCCAACTTCTTCTATCAATTTTTTCTTCTCTTCAGAACAACATTCCATACCTTGAATTTTATTATTCGGTTTGCAAAAATACGATTGGTTCGGAATTAACCGAACTAACTAAACTTAAAAAAAAGTTAATTATTTTCTAGCGCGTAGAAAATCGAATTCGTTGCTCTTTAAAAGAAAACCAATACGTATCACACTGCGGTACCTATCGTATTCAATAAGGTTTTCGTCATAACCGGTGAACCATTCTAATACGAGAAACTGGTTAACGCTATTAAAAGGATTGTAAAGAATTCTAGGTCTTGCCGCTCCTTTCCAGTCTAGAGAAAGTCCTTTTTGAAGCATTAGTTGCGCATAAAGTCTATTTGGGATAAACTCATAATCAAAATTTAACTGACCGTATCCAGAGTAATCCATAAGGTCTGGATTACTCTCTTTGTAGTAAAAAGGCAGCCAGGCTTTCACTCCTGCCACAAGTTTTTTAGAAATTGCCCAGTGATATTCTAAAGAAACAAAATTCCAGCTACGAGAATAGATACTGTCTCGACCATTCGATTCGTGCTCTAAAGCTAGCGTAGCCAATGAATTCACTTTATTCGATTTATCGTAGAAATATTTAGAATACGCAATCCCAGGATTGAAATTAATTTCTTTAAAAGGGCTGGAAAATTCGTAGATGTTCCAGAAAGCCTTTTGTGTGTATTTCAAAAATAAATAAGAATCCTGGGGCACTTTTTTTCTAAAAAGTAATTGCTTAAAACTTACCTGGTATTTAGCATCTGCAGTTTTTTTGCTAATTCCGGTATGCGTAGGAACTCCGGTAATAAAATAATTGTCTTTATGAATGGTAAAAGATGGAATCGTCTTTACACTATCCTGTAATTCTTCTTTTGTAAGTCGTTGTGCATAAACAGGTTTAAGTAGAAAACAGAAAGTAAATAAAGCAAAGAGGATTTTCATCAAAATAGAATTCAATTGTTGAGGTTGACTTTAAAAATAACAGTAAAAACCGATTTTTGAAAGTTTTAGAACCAGTTTTGCAAATTTAGGGCTTCGATTTTATTTATAGATTGGTTTAACAAATAAAAAAGCCCTGAAAAAAACAGGGCTTAAATCTATATTTTTAAGCTGAAATTATTCGCCGTAAATACCAATTTTTAATTCACCTTTCTTATTCATTGTCGCTCGGTACATCCCGGCGGTATTAAATTCCATCGCTACATTACCATCGTGATCTATGGCAATGATTCCGCCATCGCCACCCATCTCTGGTACTTTTTTCTGAATAACCTCAGCTGCCGCTTCCTGTAAGCTCAATCCTTTATATTCCATTAATGCTGAAATATCGTAAGCTACAACGCCACGTATGAAGAATTCTCCCCAACCGGTAGATGATACCGCACAAGTTGCGTTGTTAGCGTAAGTCCCGGCACCGATAATGGGAGAATCGCCAATTCTATTCCATTTTTTATTGGTCATCCCGCCGGTAGAAGTTCCCGCTGCAAGATTTCCGTTTTTATCCAAAGCAGCGCAGCCTACGGTTCCAAATTTCGAATCTTTTATAAAACTGTCGTAATTGGCAGCCGTTTTATTTCCTGATTTTTCCCTTTCACGTTCTTTTACTTTTTGTAAACTTTTAAAACGATTTTCGGTATAAAAATAACTCGGATCTACAATTTCCAATCCGCGTTGTGTGGCAAATTCTTCAGCACCTTTTCCTGCAAGTAGCACATGCTCTGAATTTTCCATCACCTCATAAGCTAGATTGATAGGATTTTTTATATTAGTGACTCCGGCCACTGCCCCTGCATTTAAGGTTTTACCGTCCATAATCGAGGCATCCAGTTGATTGGTTTCGTCGTTGGCAAAAACCGCTCCTTTGGCCGAATTAAATAGTGGAGAGTCTTCCATCACATTTATAGTTCGTTGTACTGCTTCGATCGCTGTCCCGCCATTTGCTAAAATTTCGTGACCTGTTCTTATGGCTTCTTCCAGTTTGGTTTTATAGGCCTTTTCCAGAGAATCACTCATATTTTCTTTTAATATCGTTCCGGCGCCCCCGTGGATTACAATCCCAAAATTAGGAATATCGTCCTGTGGTTTCGCTTCTGAAGTAAAAGCAGGAGTGGTTTCTTTTTCTGAAGTGTTACCGCAGGCTATAAAAACAAAAATGCTAAGTAGAAGAAGTAGATTTTTCATCAAAAATTAATTTAGAAGGTCTGAATTTATATAAATTAATTGAATTGCTTAATAAATCAGGATAGGAATAATAGTAAAAAAGCGTACAGATTACGGAGAATGTAAAGGGAAGTGATTTTGGTCGTATATAAAAATTTACAAAAAGACGTAAAATGAAAGATAGTTTAGTACACAGGAATGCCCAGATATTTATCGATTTTTGGGGTTCTTTTGTTCATATTGTGTAATTTTAGGTTCAAAAATTATATTATGGCTGTAGCTAAACCTTTTAATCTTACCAAGTGGATCGAAGAGAACCGCGATACGTTAAAACCACCAGTTGGAAACCGAAATTTATACAGAGAAGCAGATGATTATATCGTGATGATCGTTGCCGGGCCAAATGCCAGAAAGGATTATCACTATAACGAAACTGAAGAATTATTTTACCAGCTGGAAGGGAATATCGAAGTTCATATTCAGGATGAAGGTGTGAAAAAAACCATGAAATTAGGGCCTGGAGATATGTATTTAAATCCGGCTAAAGTACCACATTCACCAGTTCGTCACGAAAATTCTTTAGGATTGGTGGTAGAGCGTAAACGAGTGGATTTGCCGGGCGAAGATGGCTTGTTATGGTTTTGTGATCATTGTAATCATAAATTGCACGAGGTTTATTTTCCGCTAGAAGATATCGAAAAAGACTTTTTAAAACACTTTAAAGACTTTTATGCTAGTGAAGACTTAAGAACCTGCGATAATTGTGGTGAGGTAATGCCAACCGATCCTCGCTTTGTGGCAGACGAAGATTAAGCATTTGAGCAAACAAACCACACGCACATAAAAATGAGTCAAATCGCAAAAGATTTTGGAATTGATAAAGCCTTAGAAGAATTAGGGCTTCAAGATATAAACAACGGAACTTCGACCGGGAAAGATTTCTTTTCTGGCGGAGAAATTATCGAATCTTACTCTCCGGTTGATGGAGCTTTGATAGGAAAAGTAAAAGCTACCACGCCTGAAGATTACGAAAAAGTGATCACTACGGCTGAAAAAGCTTTTAAGGAATGGCGAACAATGCCTGCTCCGCAACGAGGTGAAATTGTTAGAAAATTTAATGACGAATTACGCCGACTTAAAGAACCACTGGGAAAATTGGTTTCTTACGAAATGGGAAAATCCTATCAGGAAGGTTTAGGTGAGGTACAGGAGATGATCGATATCTGTGATTTTGCGGTAGGATTATCAAGACAATTACACGGTTTAACGATGCATTCTGAACGTCCTGGACACAGAATGTACGAGCAATACCATCCATTAGGAGTTGTTGGAATTATTTCAGCGTTTAACTTTCCGGTCGCAGTTTGGTCTTGGAATACGGCTTTAGCCTGGGTTTGTGGTGATGCCTGTATCTGGAAAGGTTCAGAGAAAACTCCGCTTACCTCGGTAGCTTGCCAGAATATCGCTGCTCGTGTTTTTTCTGAAAACGGAGTGCCAGAAGGTATTTCCTGTTTGATCACCGGTGATTATAAAGTAGGTGAGTTGATGACCAAGGATGAGCGAATTCCGCTAATATCTGCAACGGGTTCTACCAGAATGGGAAAAACCGTAGCGAAAGAAGTGGCCGGGCGTTTAGGGAAATCGCTTTTAGAATTAGGCGGAAATAACGCCATTATCGTCACTCCAGATGCGAATATTAAAAACACCGTGATCGGTGCGGTTTTTGGAGCGGTAGGAACTTGCGGACAGCGTTGTACTTCTACGCGAAGATTAGTTGTACACGAAGATGTTTACGATAAAGTGAAAAATGCGATTGTAGATGCTTACCAGCAAATTAAGATCGGGAATCCGTTAGATGAAAATAATCACGTTGGGCCGCTAATCGATAAAGATGCGGTAAAAAATTATCAGGCTGCTTTAGAGAAAGTGGTTGAAGAAGGCGGAAAAGTTTTAGTTGAAGGTGGCGTTTTAGAGGGCGAAGGTTACGAAAGCGGTTGCTATGTAAAACCCGCGATTGCTGAAGCTGAAAATCATTTTGAGATCGTACAACACGAAACTTTTGCACCCGTGCTTTATATTATGAAATATAAAGGCGATGTGAGTAACGCGCTAGAATTACAAAACGGCGTTCGTCAAGGACTTTCTTCAGCGATTATGACGAATAATTTACGGGAAGCCGAACGTTTCTTATCGGTTGAAGGTTCAGATTGTGGAATTGCCAATGTAAATATTGGAACTTCTGGAGCTGAAATTGGTGGCGCTTTTGGTGGTGAGAAAGAAACCGGTGGTGGTCGTGAAAGTGGTTCTGATGCTTGGAAAGTGTATATGCGCAGACAAACCAACACGATTAATTACACTACTGAATTACCATTAGCGCAAGGAATTAAGTTTGATCTGTAAATCCTTTACTAAGGGATTTTAAATATAAAATATCTACAAGCTGTTAGAGAACTTGTAGCAAATCATCTAAACCTCACAGGTTTCTAAAACCTGTGAGGTTTTTTTAATAAAAAGAAATGCTATTTTTTATTCAAGCA
This sequence comes from Zunongwangia sp. L-65, assembly GCF_056859415.1. NCBI lineage: Bacteria > Pseudomonadati > Bacteroidota > Flavobacteriia > Flavobacteriales > Flavobacteriaceae > Zunongwangia > Zunongwangia sp. L-65. The sequence continues at coordinate 59,073 of NZ_JBSXOK010000070.1, read as the reverse complement.
GCACTTTTTGTATTTCTTTCCACTTCCACAGGGACAAGGATCATTTCTTCCTGGTTCTTTTTGTTTTATAATCGGTTGTTGATCTTCGTTATTCATTATTAGATGCTGAAATGCTTCTTCATCAAAAGGAACATCGTCCATATCAAAGTCATCTTCCGGTTCTTCATCCTCGAAAAAACGATCATACAAGCTAAAGTCATCATCCTCTAGTTCTTCATCAAAGTCATTAAACTCTTTTTCTAAATAAGCTTCATAGTCTGCCTTCCAGATTTCATATTTCTTAAACAGATCAGCTTTTGGCAGCTTTGCCTGTTCACTGATAAATTCGGGTTTTTTAAAAGCTTCTTCAATACTGTCAAATTCACCATTTATGCTTTTGGCAACTAAATTTAACTGGTAAAGTTCCTTGATCTGCGGGAGTAATTCTTCCATCCGCAAATCTATGATATCAGCAATGATAAGTCCGTAGGCTTCGTGATCAATTAAGTTTTCATTCTGCTTTTCTGCAATAAAATAGAGCAGCAGGTCTTTATAATGGGATTGGATACTTTCCCTTAATGCTGATTTTTCGTTTGCTAAAAACGCAATTCCTTCAGAGACGTATGATTTGGAAAGCCCATAAAGATTAGGGGTTTTTAGAAAGTCGAAAAATTGTTGCAGGTTATTTTCTCCAAATGTAAAAAGGATCGAAGCAACAACATTGTTTGCAAAATCCCCAAAATATATTTCATAAAAATCTTCATCCTGTTTTAGGATCTCAAAAATTTCTGGTAATGCCTGTTCAGCATTTAATTCTTCCAGTATGAATAAAGTATGTATGGGAAAGAGGAGAAGGTCCATTTCATCATCTTCCATAAAGTAGTCATAACGTGCAATGCTATCGTTTAGTAATTTTTTTAAATCTTCTATAAGGGGTTCGCGCTCCAGTTTAAGGATGGTTTCTAATTTGTTTTTAGGAAAATCGTAATCTTCCTCATATAGCCACTGCATTTGTATAGGGAAATTAAAAACAGGAGCCTTATCGGTTTGCAGGTGCGAACGCCTATCAGTTACTGCTGGGGAGTGGTATTCTTCGTTTTCTCGTTGTTTTCTTTCTGCCGCTTTTATAAGCATAAATTGTTTTATTCGGTCTTGTGCATATTCCGTTTTAGGATGATCTGGGGCAACTTTTACCATCATATCTACCCTCATTTCAGCTTGTTCGATCTCGTCTTGTGCCAAAAAATATAAAACCGATATTTGATTAAAAGCGATAAACTCTTCAATATGAAATTCTTCACGATTGGGATAAAGTGATTTTAGCTCCATCATTTCGCCCAAAACCTCCGGGATTTTCTCTAATTGATCGTTTTCTAAATATTCCGCAGCCAAATTAAGACGCCCAAACAAATAATTGGGATGCTCTTTTACCAACCAGCGGTTGGCTTTAAACGCCTGTTCCATTTCTCCCCGTTCTTTATGTAGCGTGGCCAAAAAGTTTTTTAAAGCGGGCACCCGTGGATATTGCTTAATAAGTCGGGGCAATTTTTTTAGCAGGTATCCTTTGCCTTTAAGAACATCGGGGTGTATGCTTTCAAGAATTTCACGTATTTTTGAAGTAATATGGTTTTCATTGTCCAATAATTCGTGATCTGAACTTATAGTATAAGATTGGAGCTGGTATTGAAGCATTTTTTATCTCTTTTTGGTTATTCAAATTTAAATATAATATTATCGAGATTTACGCCAAATTGAAAACAATTGAATAGGTTTTAAAAATCGTAGAGGTTTTTTAATTTGGCTATATTTGTACTTCTTATGTTTGTTGGAGTTATGGCTACAGCTACTTTTTTCACTTGTAAACCTTCAACAAAACTTCAACCATACATTGCCTATTATTATTTTCATGAATCTGATGATGAAGATTTTCAGCAATCGTTCACCTATTATCCGCATTATAAAAATGCACTTACCATATATAAAAATGTGGATTATAATATTTTGCCAGATTTTTCTGTTGAGGTTTCTTCAGCTAAGAAAGATTCTTTGAAGGTTGTTTATTCTAAGCTGTACCAAAATCTAGGACGAGTGAGAATAAATGGGAAATTCGTGAAAATCGGAGTAGTTTTTCAGCCTTTGGGAATTCAGCATTTTATAAAAGAAGTTTATAGTGAGGTTTTTTCTAAGCCCATAAATTTCACTAATCCTTTTGGTTTGAAATTCAATGAAGTTTTGGATCAAGTATTTTTAACTTCAATTATTTCAGAAAAAGCGAATTTGTTAGATAAATTTTTTCAACAACAATGCCTGGGATTTGAAGAAGAAAGAATTATTGGAGCTGTGAATAAAATTATAGAAAGTAAAGGTATGATTTCAGTTTCAGCCTTGGCCAGAGATTTAGATATTCATCGTAAAACTTTACTTCGGTTGTTTCAAAAGCATCTCGATTGCTCGGTTGAAGAATATCGGAAATTAGTCCGCTTCCGCTTTGCTTTAGAGAAAATTCAGCAACAAAATAATATCAATCTTACTACGGTTTCTGCAGAACATTACTACGACCAGTCAGACTTTATTAAGCAGTTTAAAAAGCTTACCCAATTATCCCCAAAAAAGTTTATGGCAGCAGTCAGTAAATTGGGGGATGAGGATACCTTTTGGAACTTTTATAGCTAGTTGTCCCAATAGTACAATTTTTTAAATAGTGTGGCTTCTATTTTTGCTGAAAAGTAATCGATGAGGCCTTCTCTTTTTATTCTGGTTTTCACTTTAAGTGGTTTAGTCGCTGCGCAAGACTATGAGGAAAAGCTCTATTTACCGGATAGTTTGGTGTATGATCAAAAAAAGGAATTATGATCGAAAGTTGATAATAACTAATCTCCAGCAACATTACAATAGTAAAGCACTTTGGGTTGCGGAAATTTAAATAGAATGATAAGTATTTAAGCAGAATTTGTAACAAAATCTTTTATCAATCGTGTAAATAGAAGGAGCATAAAACATAATAAAATGAATAATATTTATTTCAGTTTAATTTTACTAGTAGTAATTAGTAGTGGTTTTGCCCAAACCAATCCAGAATTACAAAAAATGGCAGATGCCGATCAATCAGAAAGAATGTCGGGAAATATCAATTGGGTCGAGCTTAATAAAAAAGATAGTATTCGATTGGCTAAAGCCACGCAGCTTTTTAACGATGGTGAATTAGAAACTGCGCAAGATTATTATAATGCCGGGATTATTTTTCAGCACGGTAAAGACACTATTGCATCAAAAATGGCAGTAGAAAGTTTTAAAAAAGCAATTGAAATGGATTCTACTTTAAACCGTTGGTGGTACGCTGCTGCGGTAGATCGAGATTTGATGCGCCGAGAAGAGCCACAAATTTATGGAACTCAATATGTGAGTAACTCTTCTACTAACGGAAAACTTAAAAGATATAAAATAGATACCACTAAAATTACCGATAAAGAACGTATCTATTATCGGGTAGAAACTCTTGAAGAGCAAAAACAAAAAGAGCGTATAATGAATTTGAAAAGTATATTCTCTTTTTATGTTGAAAATAGTTCAATCGAAAAAACTATTGCTTTAATTAAGAATGAAAAGGCGAAAGGAAAAACAAGTGTTTATAATGTTTCTGAAAGTGCGATCAATAGTTTTGGTTATCAATTAATGGGATAAAATAAGTTAGATGAGTCTTTAAAAGTATTAAAGTTGAATACAGAATTATATCCTAAAGCAGCAAATACTTGGGATAGTTATGGTGAAATATTACTGAAGTTAGGCAAAGAAAAAGAAGGCATAAAAGCCTATAAGAAATCTTTAGCATTAGACCCAAATAACGAAAATGCGAAAAATATAATTCGTAAAAGTGAAGATTAATATCGTTGTTTTTATAGTTTTCGTTGGTGGATAGCTTCAAAAAAACCATGTTTATAAGTATCGCCTAATGGAAGGTCTTTGCCATCGATCCATACCTCATAGTTATCTGTTTTTTCAATTTTATCTAAAGCCACGATATACGATTTATGCACTTGAATAAAACTATGTTCGGGAAGGCTTTCCTGTATACTTTTTAAGGTACTATAGGTTACTATTTGTTCGTTTTTAGTATGGATGACAACATAATTTTTTATACTTTCTAAATAAAGAATATCGGGCAGAGCCACTTTTTGAAACCGGTTTTTACCATCGGTTTTTACAAAAAAATAATCCTGAGTGGGAGCTATTAAACCATCCAAAGGGGTGGTTTGATGGCGTTCTTTTATCTTTTCAATAGCTTCGATAAATCTTGGAAAAGCAATGGGCTTTAATAAATAATCTATTGCGTTTACCTGAAATCCTTCAACGGCAAATTGAGCGTAAGCGGTGGTGAAAATAATATAGGGAGAATAGTTGATAAGCTTAGAAAGCTGTATTCCCGTTAAATCCGGCATTTGAATATCCAAAAAAAGAATATCCGGCTTTTTTAGTTGTATTTCGTTTAAAGCCTCCAGGGATTTATTGCTGCTTCCCAAAAGGCTAAGCACCTCCAGCTGTTGGATGAATTTTTCCAGTATGCGCACTGCAGGTGGTTCATCATCAATAATATAGCAGGTAAAACTTTTATTTCTCATCATTTAAATTATCAACGGGTCAATGGAAATTGAAGAAATACTTTAAAATAATTTTTCTCTTCGTCAATGTTTAAGGTATAGGTCTTTCCAAAAATTAAATCAAGGCGTTGTCGTATATTTTTATATCCAATCCCTTTTTCATCATAATTATCCCCGGCCTTTACCGCATTTTTTACTTCCATTTTTAAATACATATTATCAATACTTATGTCTAGCCATACCGGCTGTAGAGGGTCATCTAGAATACCATGCTTAAACGTGTTTTCTATAAAATGGATGAGCAGTAAAGATGGTATTTGATATTCTCCTGGATTTTCGGGAAAACGGCTTTCTATGTATAGTTTATTATCAAAACGACGTTCAAAAAGGGCGATATAATGCTGTAAGAATGTGAGCTCGCCTTTTAATGGAACCATTTCAGTGTCATTTTCGTAGGTGATGTAGCGTAGCATTTCAGAAAGCTTAAGAATGTCGTTACTTAAATTTAAATCTACTTCCAAAGCATCGGCATAAAAACTGTTTAGAGTGTTGAATAAAAAATGCGGACTCAATTGCGATTTCAGTACTCTAAGTTCAGCTTGCTTTTTATCTAATTGAAGCTGATGGAGTTCCTGATTCACAGTTAATAAATATTTTACGCCATAAAACACTAAACTAAGGAGGATAATCCTAAAGGCATAATATGAATTATCGTAAATGTAGAATAACCATCGGCGGGAGTAATCACTATAATTGTGGGCACCGGTGATCTGGTAAATAATGACTTCTTCTATAACATATCGAATTCCCGCAAACAAAAAAATAGAAATAACTATCCCTCCAATTAATTTTAACCATCTTTTTTGTGGGATAGTATAGGGAGCAACTCCTAAATACACCCAATAAAAAATGAGCGCCTGTAAAAAAAAGAAACCTATTTTGTGAAGTAGTAACCACAGGCTAAAGGTCTCATATTTTCCCAAGAGAAATTCAAAGTACAAATCCATTCCCACAAAAAGTCCCCAAAAGAGAAGATGATAACGTATTTCCTGTTTTTCGTTCATAAATATGGAGGTGTTTCTTAACTCGATGATCCAGATTAAATGCTCCCAGGCTTGCCTAGAGGTAATTTACGAACATAAAGATAATATAGCTTCCCGATTAAGGATCCTGTATAAACGTTTTCCTTTAAAATAAAGGATGAATCTGTAATATTATACAACAAAACTTTTTAATAAGAATTTTAATGGGATGGTGTTGTGATAAAGGCGTTTGGTCAGCTCCTGAGTTTTGATTGCTAAGCTTGGATTACTCTTGTACTCATAAAACCGAAAATTATGAGAACTATTCTACATGTGTTATGTTTTTGTTTCGCTTGTATTCAACTACACGCGCAACATCAGATAAATGGAAAAATTATAGATAAAAAAACCGGAGAAGCTTTAGCCTATGCTAATGTTTTGATAAAAAACCCAGATAACAAGAGTATTATAACTTATGCCTATTCTAATGAAAAGGGAGTTTTTATACTGGAAGATATCGAATTGGATGTAATATTGTTAGAAGTAGACATGATGGGATACCAGCCTTACCATACAATTTTAGAAGGTGATGCCTTACATATTGAACTTGAGATTAGATTAACGGAAGATACCAGCCAGTTGGAAGAAGTAAATATAATTGCTAAAAAGAAGGCGATACGAATTAGTGGAGATAAAATGATTTTTAATTTAGAAAAATTGGGGATTATTACCAGTAGTAATGGCCTGGAAGCCTTAAGGCAGCTCCCCGGCGTGAGTTTAGATAAAGATGAAAATGTTCAGTTTCGTGGAAATGCAGATGTGCAGCTAATGATAAACGGTAAACCTACTTTATTAAAAGGCGATGCTTTACGAGAGTATATTAGGTCTTTAAGCGGACAAAATATTGAGAATGTTGAAATTATTGCTCAGCCTTCTGCCCGTTATGACGCTTCTGGAACAGCAGGGATTATCAATATTAATCTGAAACAACCCAAAGCAGCTTCTTTTATTGGAAATGTATATTCCTCTGTGGGGTATGCAGAATATTTTAAAAACAGAAATGGATTGAATCTTTACTATAATGATTCCAAATGGAATATCAACCTGGGTGCTAATTATAATAGGAATAATAGTGTTAATCACCGGAATATTACACAAACCATTCAGTTAGAAGATTCTATAAAAGTACTGGACCAGCAAAACGAATGGTTACCCAAAACCATATCAAAAAACTTTACAGCAGGTATAGAACGCAATTTTTCGAAAAATCATAAAATAAGCACTGCTTTTAATTATGCTAATTCACATTCCAGTGAACTTACTCTTGGAACTACTAATGAATATGGGAACGATAATTTGTACCGACAGGTAAAGCTTCGAAAAGAGATCAAAGAACCAACCAAAAATACGAGCGGGAATTTGTTTTATAATTATATCTCTGATAGTTTGGACACGCAGTTGGATGTCCAGTTAAATTATGCTGATTACGAAAAAAGCCAAGAAGGACTTTTGCAAAATACGTATCCTATAAATCCCACTCCTCAAAATGAATTTTTATTGGATATTTTTGAAGAAATCCATTATAAATTATTGACAGCCCAGGCAGATGGTCAACATCGCTTTTCGAAACAATTAAAATTGGAAAGTGGTGCGAAACTCTCTAGAATCAAGATGAATTATAGCAGTGATTATGCCGCAAACGATAGCTCTCAATTATTTATACCAGAGGATTTGCTTACCAATAACTTTACCTATAAAGAACAGCTGTTTTCTGCTTATATACAGGGAAGTTATCAATTGGGAAAATGGAATGTGCTGACAGGAATCCGTGCAGAATACATAGATTATTCTGGTTTTTCTGAACAATTAAATCAAACAAATAGCAATAATTATATTGCCTGGTTTCCTTCGATGTCTATTAATTATGAAAAAGAAAACCATCAATACAGGTTAAGCTATAGCCGGCGAATAGGGAGACCAAATTATTTAGATTTAAACCCCTATTATCAATATCTGGATCCTTACACCTTAGAAATCGGAAACCCCGCATTGCAACCACAGTTTTATCATAGCTTTGAAGTTAATTATATTTATAAAAATGCAATGAGTGCCAGCTTATATGGTAATTTCTATAATGATCAACTCACCTCCGTAATCGATTATCGGGATAACGAAAATTATAACCTGTTATTTACGGCTAATGGGGCAACAGGTAACCGCCTGGGTATTTCTTTAAACCTCCCTTTTGAACCTGTGGATTGGTGGAATTTTCAGTTTAGCTTTGATGGCTATCATACAAGGGAAGAGTCCAAAATTGTCAATTTTAGTTACGATCGTTCTGGTTTTGGATATAGTATGGAAATGTACCATAACCTTACCTTAAAAGATAATTGGACGCTTAATGCATCTGGTTTTTATAGCGGAAGGTCTCAAAGTGGGAATAGTGTAATGAATCCTCTCTATGATATTAGTGTTAACGTGAAAAAAATGTTATTTGATGATAAGTTGAAGTTAGAATTAGGCTGTCAGAATATCTTAAAAAAATCAATGTGGAATTCTGTTATCCAGCAAGATAACGTGACAACACATTGGATAAATCGTTGGGAAACCCGTAAGTTTGTATTTGGTGTTACTTATAATTTTGGAAAAGGAACATCTAAAAAGGTGAAATCTACCTCACTTCAGGAAGAAAGCAGTAGGATGTAAATTTTTGTTACAGCGATTTCAATCCATTTCTGGTTTTTATAAAATCGAGGATAAGGAGGTTAATAATGCAAACGCTAAAAACCAATACGTAAAGAAAACAAAGTAGCCTTAAGACTACTTTGTTTTCTTTACGTATTGGGTGAGAATTACAATTTGTTGGCCTTCTACACGGCCTTCAATTTGTTCTGCGTTATCCCAAACCACAGAAATGCGATGTACGGGCGTTCCCCTTTTTGCGGTGAAATTAGCCCCTTTTACATCTAAATCTTTTATAAGTACTACAGAATCACCATCTGCAAGAATATTGCCGTTACTGTCTTTGTGAATGATTTTTTCTGATTCATCCTGAGCATCTTCCGTAGCTTTTGCCCATGCTAAAGCATCTTCATCCAGGTACATCATTTCCAGTAAATCCTGCGGCCAGCCTTCAGCCCGTAATCTGTTTAGCATTCTCCAGGCTACAATTTGCACCGGTAAATGTTCATTCCACATACTGTCATTTAAACAACGCCAGTGGTTAGGTTCTACTTTTTCAGGATCTTCGATTTGCGCTACACAGGTTTCGCAGGCTAAAATAGAATCTTCTAAGGTCCCTTCTGAAGTTGGCGGTACCTGATAAATTTGCAAGTCGTGCTCGTAACCACATAATTCACATTTGTGACCACTACGGTCTACTAATTTTTTTTCAAGTACGCTCATTTTCTAAAAATTTTTGCAAAAATACATTTTATTTCCGCTTGTAAGCTAGAATACTAAATTTTTGACATTTTGAATAAATTTAGATATTGAAAACATATTTAAAATTAGAGGGGAATACCATCAATTTTTAAAGCTGATTCTTTTCGTTAAACTCAAGGATTTGATTGATCCAGTTTGAGGTGTTTTGCAGGTATAGCTCTGGTGTGATGCCTTTCTTTTCGTATTGGTTTAATTTACCGTTTTTATGTTTGGTTGAAAAATTAACGCTGAATTCTGGGCATTTTGTTTTTGCTGAAAAAGACTGGTTTCCGTAGCCATATGCTAACATTCCACGTGAATTTTCACCGGCAATAATAGTCCGGCGATCTTTTTTTAGTTGAAGAGCCGTGAGTTCAGCAGCACTTGCTGTTTGAAAATTAATGAGTACAAAAACCTGTTTAATATGCTTGTTTTTCTTAAGCCATTTAAAAAGGGGGGGCAGCTTGTTTAGTTGCGCCGCCGCCGTTATTTCTTAAATCTACAATCAGATTTTCTTTACGTAGGTTTTTAAGTTTTTTTTCATAAAAGGCTTCGGCTTCTTTCATCAAATTTCGGGTTCTGCTCAATGTTTTGATACCGATGTAATCAAAGTTCTTATTCACAGATTTATAATTGAAATTTTGCTCGTGATTGATTTGGAAAAAGTATCGGTTCGCTTTATTCCAAAATGTTCTCCGGATTCTCCCATCATTGATTGTGATATTGTTTTGGTAAGAAAGAACGCCGTTAGGGTAAAACTCAAATAATTCTAAATGCCCCTCTTTAGTTTTTTGAATTTTCAGCCTTATTTTTCCTTTTTCCAAACCCTCTAATGCTGATTTTAGCGTGATCCCATACCATAAACTGTCCGTTTCTTTTTTTACGAATATCTGGTCTCTTCCTGCATAGTAAATGCCAGAGATTTTATCTTTCAGTTTTGTAGTATCTATAGGTTTTTGGTAGGTAGGAATATGCTCTGCAACGGTTTCAGGAATTTTATAAATCTGATTATGGCGATCGTTAATAAACGTAATATATTTTTGCAGATAACCCGCGCAAAAAAAAGCTGCGTAAGCTGTCTTTTTTGATTTGGAGAACAATTTTATCTTTCCATTGTTGAAATTCTTGTTCCCGATCTTCTTTTTTAATCTGAACTTTATAGCTTTTTGAATGCTGGATTAGTGACGAAGCATCATCTAAAACTGTAAGGCAATCACAAGCTGAAGTTTGCCCTAAAGCGGAATAAGTTCCGAAGAAAATAAATGTAAAAATCAGTAATTTTTGGTATGTTTTTTTTGAATTGAGCTTCTTTAAGGAGGTCTGAGAAATAGTCATAATTTGCGTACTAAAAAGTATTTTTAAAATTAGCTATTATTAAGTTTTATTTTGCTTGAATAAATTGAAGTCTTGATTTTGCATGATAAAACTTGGCTTTTAGCAAATAAATCTTAAAAAGGCTTGAGAACAAATACGCTGCAATAAAGAATTTTGTGGTAAGCTCGGGAGATCTTAGTCAATTATAGTTTATAGGCATTTTGATAATTATAGCGATCTGTGTATTATTTTATGGTCCTGGGAATATATTTTAGTTTAGTCTTAAAACAATGATAACTTCAATAGTGGTCTGCCATAATTTTTTTAATTTGGAGCTTTAAAAAAATCAATAATGAGCATTTTCAGTAAAGATACCATCGAAGAAGAGCATAAAAAGAAACAGGAAGATTTTCAGGAAGAAGATGTAGAAACGGTTCTGGACGAAGAGGAAAAAATTAAGTCAAAATTTGAGAGTAAAAATGCTTTAAGACGATATTTTGACGATGCCCAGTTGTTATTTAATTTGGTAAGGGATTATGCGAGCGGGGAGTATCGTGACATTCCGTTTAATATCGTCGCTGCAGTAGGTGCGGCATTATTGTATGTGCTGTCACCAATTGATTTAATCCCAGATTTTATTCCGTTGATAGGCTATTTGGATGATGCAGCGGTAATCGCCTTCTGTTTAAGTTTGATTGAAAGAGATCTTGCCGCTTATAAAGTCTGGAAAAATTCAAAATCTTAGTATAGACCACAATGATCAAAAAATGAAAGTCCGCTATTATAGCGGACTTTTTATGTTTTGCTTTCTTCGCGAATTAAATGATTCCGTTTGGTTCTACCCATTTAAATTGATATTGATCTTGCGGGATAGCAATACGGTCTGCAATTCTTGTCATTCTATCCGGTAATTTCATAAGATAATCACGAGCTTTTTCAGCCTCATCGGTAAGAGCTCTCATCTTATCGATCTCCCAGTATTCGTTTAATTTCTTAAGAATTTCGATATAATCGTAAGTAGTATAAACACCTAGGCGCTGTGCTGCATTCGAGAAGTTCTCGAAAGCCTGTGCAATACCTTCGCCACTTTCCCTTAAAAACTGCGCCGGCATAACGATCTTCTTTTTCATCATATCGTGAAATGCCAACATCATTTCGCTAGGATCGTGCTCAAAAATTGTTTTTACGAATTCGCGATACGCCATATAGTGACGCATCTCGTCTCCTGCGATGATATTACACATTTTACCCAGCATTTTATTTCCTTTTTTCTTGGCCAATTGTCCCACTCTTTTATGAGAAATATTGGTAGCAAGTTCCTGGAAGCTGGTATACACAAAGTTTTTATAAGGATCTCTTCCGGTACCAATATCAAAACCATCATTAATTAGGTGCTGCGTGGTTTTTTCAATTTCGCGCATATTTACACGACCCGAGAGATAAAGGTATTTATTTAAAGTATCACCGTGACGGTTTTCTTCCCCCGTCCAATGTCTTACCCATTTAGACCATGGGTTTTGTTCACCATCAGCACGGCGTTGCTGGTCTACACCTTCTACATCCATAAGCCAGCTTTCGTAAGTTGGTAGGGCTTCTTCAGTAACCATGTCTGCAACCAGCACCACCCAAAAATCATAACCTAATTCTTTCGCTTCTTCACGAATTTGTTTTACGTGCTCCATTCCTTCTTCTCCCTGAAGATTCGGCAAAAGATCTGTAGGTTGCCAAATATTATCAACCGGAATTAGATATTTGTCAATAAAACCATCTACTTTACTTTCGATAGTTTTCATCACTTCAAGTCTTATGTTTTCTAGGGCCATTATTTTTGTATGTTACTGTAAATTAAGAAAATTATTTCTCTTTACAGAGTTGTTAGCAATATAAAATGCAATAACCATGCAAGTAATTTAATTACAAACACGGGGTTTGCAAATTAAAGGGAAATACATTGAATTACAAAGTTCTAAATGTTTTAGGCTAATAGTTTAATTTCTACCATCCTCATTAGGGTATAAGGTATACACGGGGTCACTTTGCCAAACTTCTTTTGTATTGATATCGATTGCAGAAATACTTCCTTTAAACGCTGCGCCGGTATCTATGTTCCAGATGCTTGCTTTGTTCACGGGTAAAGATTCACCAATTCTTGTTACCGGAGTATGACCAATAAAGATTTCATCAAAAATTTGAAGTCGTTTTGGATAAAATTCGCTGGTTTTTTCAATGTTAGGATCTAAAGAGATTGCCATTTCCCATAACGTACGATCCCAGTAAAATCCAGTGTCGTAATATTCATTTTCCGGTCCATGTAAGTTGGTAAATCCGGCATGAACAAATAATCGATTTTGGTCGTCTATATAATAATTCTGCATTGCTGAAAAAAATAGCAGGTGCTGTTGAATTTCTTTAGAAGATAATTTTGCGTAGCCATCAATACTACTTTGTCCGCCATGGATGACCCATCGATCAGTCATAGCACCACTTTTTAAATATTGATGAGTAAGATCATCATGATTACCTCTTATAAAAATGCAATCAAAATCTTTAGCTAATTCGATAAGATAAGATACCACGTTGGCAGAATCACTCCAGCCATCAACATAATCACCTAGGAAAATAATTGTGTCTTTTGTAGTAACTTTAACTTTATCGTGTAATAATTGTTTTAATGCTTTTAATCCTCCGTGTATATCGCCAATGCTTAGCGTTCTACCCATATTAACTATATTTTACTTTTCTTAAAATTCGTGTACTTTCTTTATAATAATGGTAGGCCTGGCTACTGTATTTTTTTAGGAAAGGTTTAGCCTCCTCCAGTTTTTCCATCGCTTCTCCAAAGCCGTTAAGATAACAAAGCAAATAAGTAGATGGTAGGTTTTTAACATCCTTTCGCTGATTTTTAGTAAGTGGCAATAATTTTTTTAATCGTTCTACCAGCATATTATTGCTATTGTAAATATGATAAAGTGTATTTTTATCGAATAATGGAGGTTGAAAGACCAGCTCACTTTGGATTTCGTAAGTGGCATTATCTTTAAAATGAATCGTAACCTCTTCTAATGGATAGTATTTATAGCTGTTAGGCAATCCAAGATGCACATATTCCAGAATTTTGAAGCTATTCGCATCAGAAGAAATACTTACTTCATCTAAATCTGAATAGAATAATTTTACCTGTTCATTAATTAATGCAATGTCTACACGACTAAAATAAACTTCACCTTTGGTATATTTTTTTTTACCTGCCCAGCATACCACAAAATATTCCTTAAAAACCTGGTAAGTAGGGTTTAACTTTTTGTGATGCTTTATAAAATCAAAAACACCGTTTAAAGTTAATTCTATATTATTCTGTGCATGTTTTTCGATCGAGGCGACAACCTCAGAATTCTCATCTTCAATTTTAATGTCAAAATCCTTTGGCATGCTTATGCTACCATCTCTAAGAAAAATAGAACCGCCATAATATTTCCAGATATTTTTCCTTAGTGAACATATTCTACCATTATTTGGTCGAATGGTTACCAGACCAACAACCAAATTATCGGGAAGATGCGGAAAAGGAATATTTTCGTATATCACTTTTGGCGGATTGCTTAAATATGCGTTAATAAGATTTTGGATTTTACTATCGTCAAAGAAATCGATACCCACAATGTCATTATCTTCGTCTTTAACCCCAATAACAATATAAGAGTTGTTTTTAGGATTAGAATTTGCCAGCGCACAAATGTGTTTTAGAAACTTAGCTTTTCCTTCTTTTTCGCCTATATTCAGTTGTAACTTTTTATCATAAAAGCTATTCTCGTCGTTATGCGCTAAAAGGTTTTTGATAAGAAGCCGTTTGTTAATCATAGTAATTTCCTGTCTACGATAGTGCTGGTAGCCTGTGCGGTACACATCACGATTAAATCGGCAATATTTACATGATAAGGTCTTGTAACCACAAATCTAATAATGTCTGCAATGTCTTCTGGCCGTAAAGCTTCAAAACCCTGGTAAACCTTTTCGGCTTTTTCAGAATCACCCTTAAAACGAACTTCACTAAATTCGGTTTTCACAAGCCCCGGATTGATAGCACCAACCCTAATCCCTTTACCGTTAAGGTCTATTCGCATTCCTTGATTAAGAGCATCAACGGCATGTTTGCTGGCGCAATAGACATTTCCGTTGGGGTAAACCTCTTTACCGGCGGTAGAACCAATATTAATAATATGTCCTGATTTTCTGTCGATCATTCCCGGAATTACCGCTTTGCTAACATAAAGTAAACCTTTTAGGTTTATATCTATCATAGCCTCCCAATCGTCTATAGATCCGTCTTGTATGGGATCCAGACCATGCGCATTTCCGGCATTATTAATTAGAATATCGATATTTGAGAAATCTGGAGGTAAATTTTCAATCTTTTTAAAAACTTCCTCCTTGTCACGAACATCGAAACTTAAACTTAAAACTTCAGTAATTTTGCGTAATTCTTCTTTAAGTTCGTTTAATCTTCCTTCTCTTCTTCCGCATATAATTAAATTAAATCCTTCTTCCGCAAAAATTCTAGCGGTTGCTTTTCCTATTCCACTTGTTGCGCCGGTGATTAGTGCAGTTTTCATTGTTAATGTTTTTTTAAGACTAAAGTACTAAAGTATTTGCAAGTAAAGGGCTTAGATGAATTAATAAGCATTTAAATCTTGTTAAAAAGCGTTAATGTGAATAAAGGTTGAAAATGATTTTAATTTCACGCCGTTATCTAGGCTGAATAAACCAAATCTATTTTTATGAGAAAGCAATTTTTAAATTTTAAAACTTTATTTCTATTAGTATTTACAGGACTGGCCTTAACCTCTTGTAGCGACGACGATGATTCTGCCGGAGCAGAAGGGAATGCCCGAATTTCTGTAAGAATGGTAGATGCACCAGGAGATTATGATGCTGTAAATATCGATGTGGAAGCAGTTAGAGTACAAACCGGAGTAGAAGAAGACGAAAATGAAGGTTGGGTAACTTTAGATACTGAAGCCGGAATTTATAATCTATTGGAGCTTACCGGTGGAGTTTCGCAATTATTGGCTGATGAAGAAATCGCCCCTGGGTATGCCGGGCAGATTCGTTTGGTATTAGGAAACGATAATACCATAGTTGTAAACGGAGAAGAATTCCCATTAGCAACACCAAGTGCACAGCAATCAGGTTTAAAATTAAATATTAACGAAGAGCTTGAACCTGGCGAAGAGTACCTTTATATTTTAGATTTTGATGTAGATGAATCTATTGTTACTCAGGGTAACGGAGGCTATACATTAAAACCTGTAATTCGTTTATCTGTAGAGGATGATGCCGGGAAGATCGTGGGGAAAGTTCATCCTTCAGAATTTAGAAGTTTAGTGACTGCTACAAATGCTTCAAATCGTATTTCTGCTTATACCAATGCCAGTGGAGAATTTGCATTGTACGGTGTACCAGAAGGAACTTATCAAATTAAGGTTGAGCCCGATCCAATCTCTGGCTTAGATCCTATTACTAAAGATAATGTAGAGGTGGATGATGACGGTACTACAGATGTAGAGACTTTGTTTCTGGAATAAAGAAAGAAACTTAGTTAATAATACTTATGTAAAAGGTGCTTTTTAAGCACCTTTTTTTATTTTAAGCAATAAAGATTAAATACTTTGTTCCTTCCCGGTCCGGTAGTTATTGGGGTGGAGATGTCTTGAGGTGGTTTACTAAAGCTGTTTTTAGAATATACTTTGGATACATTTTACTCAATTTATCCAGTTTGGTTAAGAACTTTGACCAGAAAATAAAAAATAAAGCGGAGTTTTTATATTTTTAAAAAATATTAATCACTGATACACAATAGAATTTAGAGCATTCCGTTAAATTTATGCTCAAAACAAATAATATAGATTATTGAATACCCGAAAGTTTAATAATATTGAATTTGCTACGACCGCAGTATGGTTGTATATTCACGTTTTAAAATCTAATTAGAATAATGACAGATAATCAATCTTCTTTAGATATCGCCAGTCTAAATGAAAAAATTGAAAGGGAGAGTGCTTTTGTAGATGTGCTAACCAAAGAGATGAATAAAGTGATCGTGGGGCAAAAGCACATGGTAGAGCGTTTACTTATAGGCTTACTGGGGCAGGGACATATCCTTTTAGAAGGTGTTCCTGGACTTGCAAAGACCCTGGCGATTAACACATTATCTCAAGCTGTTCATGGATCTTTCAGTCGTGTTCAGTTTACACCAGATTTACTTCCTGCGGATGTTGTAGGTACGCTTATTTATAATATGAAGATTAATGACTTCAGTATAAAAAAGGGGCCTATTTTCGCCAATTTCGTGCTTGCAGATGAGATTAATCGTGCACCGGCAAAAGTACAATCGGCTTTACTGGAAGCAATGCAGGAAAAGCAGGTGACTATTGGTGACGAAACCTTTAAATTAGATAAGCCGTTTTTAGTAATGGCAACGCAAAACCCGGTAGAACAGGAAGGAACTTATCCCTTACCTGAAGCACAGGTAGACCGTTTTATGCTAAAAACCGTCATTAAATATCCGCAATTAGAGGAAGAGCAATTAATTATTCGAGCGAACCTAAAAGGAAGTTTTGAGAAGGTAAATCAGGTGGTAAGTATCGAGCAGATATTAAGAGCACAGCAAACGGTACGTGAGGTATATATGGACGAGAAGATCGAGAAATATATTCTGGATATTATTTTTGCTACCCGTACGCCAGAGAAATACCGTTTAGAAGATCTAAAACCATTAATTAGCTTTGGTGCTTCCCCCCGTGGTAGTATTAACCTGGCAACTGCGGCAAAATGTTACGCATTTATAAAACGTAGGGGATACGTTATTCCTGAAGATGTTAGAGCCGTTGTTTATGATGTTTTACGACATAGAATAGGAATTACCTACGAAGCCGAAGCTGAAAATATAACTTCTGAAGATATTATTGGTAAGATCGTGAACGAGATCGAAGTGCCGTAGGTATACACAATTATCAATTGGCAATTATCAAAAACACTTTGGTAATTGATTATTGTTATTTGTTTATTGAAAAATATGGATACCAAAGAGTTACTTAAGAAAGTTCGTAAGATCGAAATAAAAACCCGTCGCCTTAGTGATCATATCTTTGGCGGTGAATATCATTCTACCTTTAAAGGAAGAGGGATGACTTTTAGCGAAGTGCGACAATATCAATTTGGTGATGATGTTCGTAATATCGACTGGAATGTTACGGCACGTTATAATGAGCCTTTCGTTAAAGTTTTTGAAGAAGAGCGGGAGCTTACCATGATGTTGGTGGTCGATGTTTCAGGATCTGAATTTTTCGGGACGCAAAGTCAGTTTAAAAAAGAAGTGATTACCGAAATTGCGGCAACTTTAGCATTTTCTGCAACCCAGAATAACGACAAGATTGGTTTGTTGATGTTTTCAGACCAAATAGAAAATTATATACCTCCCAAAAAAGGAAAATCTCACGTCTTAAGGATTATAAGGGAATTATTAGAATTTCAGCCAAAAAGTAAGAAGACCGATATTGGTTTAGGCCTGAAATATCTATCGAATGTGATGAAGAAGAAAGCCATCGTTTTTGTGCTATCCGATTTTATGGGGGATGATTATCAGCAAACGCTTAAGATTACCGGAAATCGTCACGATGTTACAGGTATTAGGGTATACGACCAGCGAGAAAAGGAAATTCCTAATATTGGTTTGGTACAAATGTTGGATGAAGAGACCAACGAATATATCACTGTGAATACCGGGAGCAAGGCAGTAAGGCGCAGCTATACCGAGTATTATTTGGGGCGGGTAGGATATTTCGAAGAAAGCTTTGCCCTAAGTGGAGCAGGAGTAATTAATACCAGGGTAGATGAAAGTTATGTGAAAAAACTTTTAGGGTATTTTAAAAGGAGAGGCTAAGCGTATAAAGATGAAAAAAAATAAATTGTTAGATTTTATTTATAAAAAACATTCTTTTAAAAAGCAGTTTCAGGCCATATTAATTATTGCCGTTGCTTTTTTTGCTTTACCTGCAATGGCGCAGGAAGCTCAGGTTTCAGCAAGTATTGATACGGCTCAGATTAAAATTGGGGAGCAGATTTTATACCAAATCAATGTGGAAACCGATTCTACAAACCTGGTGGTTTTTCCCGAAGGGAATACTTTCTCCCCTTTAGAAGTGGTGGAATCCTTGGGCGCCGATACGACCAGGGTACAAAATAAATTTCAGCTTCTTAAAGAATACAGCCTTACACAATTCGACTCAGGTTCTTATACCATTCCGCAGCAAAGAATTATCATAAATAATAAACCATTTTTAACTGATTCAATGCGTGTTGAGGTGGCAGATGTTGCTGTAGATACTACGCAGCAGCAAATGTATCCTATAAAGCCTTCGGTAGAAGTTCCAAAAAGTTTTAGTATCCCAGTTTGGGTTTGGTGGCTATTATTAATTCTGGTGATATTGGGCGTTTTAGTATTCTTTTTTATAAAACGCAGAAGAGAAAAAGCGCTGGAAAATAAATTACCACCATACGAGCAGGCGATGAAAGACCTGGATGAGCTAGATAAAAGTACGCTTATAGAAAATAGAGAGGTTAAAGAGTATTATTCGAGATTAACCTATGCCGTTAGACGTTATTTAGATGAAAAGGTATATGATCGTGCGATGGAGAGTACTTCGACCGAGTTAATAGATTTTCTGGAAGCGCAACAAAAATCAGGTGTACTTCATTTACATGGAAAAACACTGCAGAATTTAAAACAGATTCTACAAAGAGCCGATTTGGCGAAATTTGCAGGATCCCGACCTGATGTAATTACAGCAAAAGAGGATCGTAACAAAACGCGGATGATTATTAACGATGTTAAATCGTCGATGCCAGAGCCAAGTGAAGAAGAGCTTATGCAGGACGAAGAATATCGCCAGAATAAACTGTCGAAAAAGCGTAAGAAACGATTGATTTTTGGTATTTCTGGCGGTGTTTTGGTGATATTTATTGCTTTGGCTGTTTTGATTAGCTCCAAAGGACTGGATTATGTGATCGATACCTACTGGGGGCATCCTACCAAAGAATTACTGGAAGGGGAGTGGATTAGAAGCGAATATGGCACGCCGCCCGTAGTCATAACTACTCCAGAGGTCTTGGTGAGAAAGGAAATGGAATTAAGCAAAGATGCTACCCAAACTTATGCCGATGCACAAATGTTTGCTTTTGGTAGTTTGGTGAGTAATTTTTATACCAGTTTAAGTACCCGCATCTTCACCAAAAAAGACCAGTTTGATCTTAAAACGGGAGTAGACGGTGTTTATAAGGAATTAGAAAATCAGGGAGCCCAAAATATTGTAATGAAACAGGAAGAATTTACCACGGTAAATGGGGCCAAGGGTGTAAAAGTATTTGGTACCCTGGAAATAAAGAATCCTGTGAACGACGAAATTAAACCTAAAAAATATAGTATTTTGAATTTTGCTGAAAATGGTGGCTTCCAGCAAATCACTGTAATTTACGATGAAGACGACAGTTATGCTGACGAAATCTCTGGAAGGATCATTAATTCAGTAGAACTTATAAAATTGAATAATTAATGTTTGCGAATTTCACTTTCGAAAATCCTGAGTTTTTCTGGTTGTTTATTTTACTTCCGGTGGCGATCGCATGGTATTTCTGGAAAAGAAATCTGCAAACACCGGCATTAAGGATGTCAAGTATTCAGGGGTTTAAAGCTAAATCCAGTATTTTGGCAAAATTAAGACCCGTTCTTTTCATTTTAAGGATATTGGCGCTGGCTTTATTAATCGTTGCTTTGGCAAGGCCAAGAACAGTAGATGTTTCTACCCGAACCAACAGTACCCAGGGGATCGATATTGTTATGGCAATAGATGTTTCGGCCAGTATGCTGGCAAGAGACTTACAGCCAAACCGATTAGAAGCTACAAAAGCGGTAGGGGAAGAATTTATAAAAGGCCGGCCTTCAGATCGTATAGGATTAGTGCTTTATTCCGGAGAAAGTTTTACCAAAACACCAATTACCAGTGATAAATCGGTTGTGTTACGCGCATTGGAAGATGTTGAGTTTAATAATATTTTAGAAAGTGGTACAGCAATAGGTTCAGGTTTGGCTACTTCGGTGAATCGATTAAAAGATAGTAAAGCCGAAAGTAAAGTGATTATTTTACTTACCGATGGGGTAAATAATTCAGGTTTTATCGATCCAAAAGTAGCTAGTGAATTAGCAAAGGAGTTTGGTATTAAAGTGTATACGATTGGGGTTGGTACAAATGGTATGGCGTTAACTCCCGTAGGTATTGCAGCTAATGGTCGTTTTCAATTTGGTAATCGCCAGGTAGAGATCGATGAAGATCTATTAAAGCAAATTGCTGATGAAACGGGAGGAAAGTACTTTAGAGCTACCAATAACGAGAAGTTGGAGGATATCTATGATGAAATCGATCAATTAGAAAAAACAGAAATCGAAGAATTTAAGTATACCAATTACGACGAGAAATTTCGCCCTTTTGCATTACTTGCCGGCGCACTATTACTATTCGAATTGTTGTTGAGGTATACCCTATTTAGAAGTTTTATATAAGGCTTGCGATGTTAGTATTTGAAGAAGAAATATATTTTTGGCTGTTTCTGGTTATCCCGGTGATACTGGTACTTTTTATTTTCCTGTTAATCTGGAAAAGAAAAGCCCGTAAAAGCTTTGCCAGTGATGAGCTTTTACAAAAACTGGCGCCCAATAAATCGAATTTTAAGCCTATACTTAAATTGATTTTAGTTTGTTTGGCGCTGGCCTGTTTGGTCGTTGCTCTGGTAAACCCTAAAATGGGAACCACTATGGAAACGGTTAAACGCGAAGGAGTAGATATTGTTTTTGCGATCGATGTTTCTAAAAGTATGGACGCCGAAGATATCGCTCCCAGCCGTCTGGAAAAGTCGAAGCAAATTGTAAGGCAAATTTTAGGAGGTTTAGGCAGTGATCGTGTAGGGATTATAGCCTATGCAGGAAGTGCATTTCCGCAGTTACCTATTACTACAGATTATGCAGCTGCAAAAATGTTCCTCCAGGCCTTAAATACCGATATGATAAGTTCTCAGGGAACTGCTATTGGTGATGCAATCGATCTGGCTACAACCTATTATGATGACGATAACCAAACAAATCGAGTACTCTTCATTATCAGTGATGGTGAAGATCATGAAGGTAATGTAGAATCTATTGCTGATGAAGCTGCCGAGAAAGGGATTAGAATTTATACCATTGGCGTGGGAACCGAAAAAGGAGGCCCAATTCCTATTAAAAGAAATGGGGTGGTTCAGAATTATAAAAAAGATCAAAACGGGGAAACCGTCATTACAAAACTTGATCCTAATACTCTGCAGCAAATCGCATCTGAAGCGAATGGAGAATATATCGAAGGGAATGTAACTGCCAAGGTTGCAGAAACGGTACAGGATTTGTTAAAGAACATAGAGAAAACAGAATTTGAAGCGAAACAATTTGCCGATTATCAATCGCATTTTCAGTGGTTTTTAGGGCTTTGCTTTATATTTCTGTTTTTAGACGTATTTCTCTTGGAGAGAAGTACGGCGTGGATTAAAAAGCTTAATTTGTTTAATGAAACAAAAAAGGATTAATATGAGAACTGCTAAAATGACATTTGCGCAACACTCTTTTTTCCTGATTTTAATATTGCTTTTTTCTAGGGTCGGGATTGCCCAGCAAAATGACGAGACGGAAAAACTTATTAAGGAAGCAAATGCTTATATGAACCAAGCTGAAGAAGCGTTAAGTGAAAATGATTTTGCCGGAGCCGAAGCTGCTTACCGAAAGGCCATAGCCAAAGATCCATCAAATACCACAGCAAAATATAATATGGGAAACCTGTATTATAATCGTGAGAAATCTGGAGAGTCTCAATCCAGGTTTGTGGAAGCCAATAAAGTTTCTGAAAATAAAGAAGACCGCCATAAGATAAATCATAATCTTGGTAATTCTTTTATGAAGCAGAAAAAATATAAGGAAGCTGTTGAAGCTTATAAGAATGCCTTGCGAAATGATCCTACGGACGATGAAACCCGTTATAACCTTGCTTTAGCGAAAAAGAAACTTGAAGAAGAGCAACAGCAAAACAAGGATAATAACGATAATCAGGACAACCAGGATAATAAAGATCAAAACGAAGATCAGAAAGATCAGGACCAGGACAATCAGGGAGACAAAGGAGAAGATAAGGATCAGGACGGTAAACCTAAAGATGAAGGTGATAACGAAAAACAGGATCCAAAAGATGGAGAAGGAGATCAGGAAAATGAAAAGCCCCAAGATCAGGATCCTAACGAACAAAATAAAGGAGATCAAGATCAAAAGGATCAAAAGGGAAAACCCGATCAGCAAAAACAGCAGCAACCTCAACCTGCACAAGGACAGCTTTCGCCACAACAGATTAAAAATCTGCTTGAAGCTATGAATAACCAGGAAGAGAAAACTCAGGATAAGATGAATGCCGAAAAAGCTAAAGCTGTTAAAACACGGTCAGATAAAGACTGGTAACATTCTAAGTTTTGCTCGATAATCGAGATTAGATGTTCAGGTTGTGATCCCGGTAGCTGAGCGATTGGGATGCAGTGAAATAAAAAATAATTTTCTAATACATGCCTCATGTACTTGTCCTGAGGTTAGTTTATTAACTAGATCTAGATTAGAATTAAGGTTTACAAATGAAATTAAAGTTAATAATATTAAGTCTGTTTCTATTTACGACCTCACTTCTTTCTGCACAGGTAAAGTTTACAGCAGAAGTTAGCCGGGAGCAGATTGGTATCAACGAGCGTTTACGTGTTGATTTCAATATGAATAAAGACGGGGATAACTTTACTCCACCTTCCTTTACAGGTTTTAAAGTAGTGGGAGGACCAAACCAGCAGGTAAGCAACAGTTGGGTGAATGGGAAGAGTACCTTTTCTAAAACCTATAGCTATTATCTTGAGCCCAATTCGAAAGGGACTAAAACGATCGGGCAGGCACAGGTTACCGTCGCCGGGACAGTTTATAAAACTTCACCGGTAAATGTAGAGGTTGGGGATGCCGTAGAGCGACCTCAGGATGGTAATGATGCTGCTATTGTACCGGAAGATAACTTGCATTTTGTTGCCGAAGTATCGAAACCCAACCCTTATCTTAATGAGGCAGTTACCGTGACTTATAAACTTTATGTGAGTGAAAGAATAGGGATAAGTAATTTTAGGATGTTAGATAATCCTAGCTTTCCCGATTTTTGGAGTCAGACCTTAAATATGAATGGGTACAGATTTGAGCAAGGCACTTATAGAGGCGAACCCTATCGCTATGCGGTAGTTTATAAAACACTTTTATATCCCCAAAAAACCGGAAAATTAGAGATCGATCCAGTTGCCATTTCAGTTTCTGTAGATGTTCCTAGTCAGCGTAGAAGTATTTTTGGAGGCGTCATTTATCAAACAGTCGAGAAACGAGTAACTTCAGCAAGCCGTGAAATCGATGTGAAGCCATTACCCACCCAGGGCAAACCTGCAAATTTCACCGGTGCAGTAGGAAGTTTCGAGTTTAGTGTAGATCCAAGTAAAACCACCTTAGATGCCGGGGAATCACTAACCGCTTCAGTAAAAGTTAGAGGTCGTGGTAACTTAATGCTTTTTGAGTTACCAGATCTTACGGTGCCTAGTTCATTAGAGATATATGAGCCGGAAAGAAAAGAGAACTTTAGCTCCACATTAAATGGGACTCAGGGAAGTCTTACAGAAGATTATACCATTGTGCCCACTCGTAAAGGTAAATATCCAATTCCTGGACTAAATTTTTCTTATTTTGATCCGCGATCTGAGACTTATAAAAGCATAAGTACAGATGATATCGTTATTGATGTTGAAAATGGTCCTGTTGGGGCGCCAACTAATTCGGCTACTAAGGATAACAATACGGTAGCTTCGAATAAACAGCCGGTAAATCTTAGTGGTGACCAGTTTAGATATATAAAACTTAATGCCAATCTAAAGCCTTTAAATGCACCAGCATTTTTTAGATCCTGGTTATTTTGGGCGCTTTTAATAATTCCTTTGCTCATACTTCCACTGATTATTATGTTTGGTAAGAAGCGTGAAGCAAGAGCAAATGATATCACCGGAAACCGAATCCGGAAAGCAGATAAATTGGCAAGAAAATATCTCTCTGAAGCTCGAAAAAATCTTGGACAGCAACAGGAATTCTATATTGCTTTGGAAAGAGCAATGCATAATTATCTAAAAGCAAAATTGCATATCCAGACCGGTGAAATGAGCAAAGAGAGAATTAATGAGATTCTTACAGAAAGGGGGGTAGATCAAGCTACAACCACTCAATTTATCGAGATTTTAAAAAGTTGCGAATTTGCAAGATATACGCCGGCATCTATGGATACCATGAAACAGGATTATGATAAGGCGGCCAATGTAATATCAACTTTAGATAAACAATTGTAATTATGAAAAAGATCTTTTTTATCCTGCTGGTTTTTTGCACTACAATTGGTTTTGGGCAAAATGAGGCACTTTTTGAGCAGGCAAATAAAGCCTATGCCGATGGTAATTACGAAGATGCGATTAAAAAATATGAAAGTATTTTGGATAAAGGCGAAACTGCTGTATCCTTATATTACAATCTTGCAAATGCCCATTACAAATTAAACCATATCGCTCCAAGCATATACTATTATGAGAAAGCATTGCAATTAGCGCCCAACGATGCCGATGTAAAAAATAATATTCAGTTTGCCAGAAATATGGCAATGGACGATATCGAAAATGTACAACGTACAGGTATTGCTAAAACTATAGATGATCTAATCGCTACATTTAGTTTTAATACCTGGGCCATGCTGGCTATTGTGTTTATGGTGCTTTTCGTTATTTTATTTTTGTTTTATTATTACGGAAGGACTACGCTGTCAAAACGTATTTTTTTTATTACCTCAATGGTTTCTATATTTCTTTGTATCGTTTCCGTATGCTTTGCTTTTAGCCAGCAAAATATTCAACTAAATAATAATTACGCCATTGTTTTTGCTGAAGAAGCCGGGGTTAGAAGCGAACCCAACCTAAGAGGGGAACCTGCTTTTTTATTACATGAAGGCACTAAAGCCAAGTTGTTGGAAAATTATCAGGAATGGTATAAAATTGAAATAGCCGACGGTAAACAAGGCTGGATGCTAAAAGAAAATCTAAAAGAACTGTAAGATTACTTTTTACCGAAGCTCTTGGTATAGGTTCCTTTTCTTTTTGATAAGGGTAAAATATTGAATGTTCATACCGAATCATAAGCAGATACCATCAACCTGAACTTATCCTCGATAGTTGTCATATCTTTGAAAATATCAATAAGTTTTCGATACTTAAAGCCAATAATACAAGATTCTGCTGATAACTAAATTAGAAAAGTAGTACAGCCCAAAAGTTATTCGGTATTTTTGCAATTAATGTCAAGACTTACTTGTAGACAAAAGTAAAATGGATTTTTATAAGCAGATTTTAGAAAATAACAAGCAATGGGTGAGCAGTAAGCTGGAATCAGATCCCGAATTTTTTAAGCGGTTAGAGAATGGTCAACAACCTCCTTTACTATGGATAGGTTGTGCGGATAGTCGCGTCCCTGCGAACGAAATTATTGGTACGCAGCCTGGCGAAGTCTTTGTACACCGTAATATTGCCAATATGGTCATTCATACCGATATGAACATGTTAAGCGTGCTAGACTACTCAGTAAACGCTTTAAAAGTGCAGCATATTATTGTATGCGGTCATTATGGCTGTGGTGGGGTAAAAGCTGCTATGGATAATCAATCTATAGGTTTAATCGATAACTGGATTCGTCATATAAAGGACATTTATAAAATGCATGTTCGCGAACTGGAGACGATAAAAGATGAAAAAGCCCGTTGGGATCGCTTTGTAGAATTGAATGTAATCGAGCAGGTGTATGATCTTGCTGAAACCTCAATTATACAAAATGCTTGGAAAAATAAACAAAAAGTGGTGATTCATGGTTGGGTTTATGGAGTTGGTACTGGTATCGTAAAAGATCTTAATGTTCACTTAACCGGGAATGAAAATTTAGATGAAGTTTATAATTTAAAATTCTAGGTTTTTTTCGTTATGGGAAGAAAAGATATCTTTTGAATTTCTGCTTTATCTTAGATTTCATTCACCTTGCTGGTCTTCTTTAGCTTCAGAATTGTCCAGGGGATTCCAGATATCACGTTCTCTGGCTTCTTTTAAAATAGTGGGCAATAGTACAGGAGCGAGCATTGCTATAGGTTGGTAAAGTACAGATTCTTCAATAGTTTTATCTTCAACCAAATCAATTTGTTCTTCTGTAGCCCTAAAAAACATAATCACGACACTGGCTAAAAATGCTAGTTTTAAAAGCCCAAAAACTGCTCCTAAAATTTTATTTATCATTCCTAATGCAGCTAGATTGGCCACTTTTGTTAAAAATTTTCCTGCCAGGGTCACCAAAAAAAGAATAAGAATAAAAGTGATGGCAAAAGCGAAGAGGTTAATCGCACCTTCGTCCCAGTTTACATGTCTGGCCAAAAAATCACTTAAAATATAACTAAAATAAATCGCTCCGTAGATCCCGGCAATCAACCCTACAAGGGCGGCAACTTCAGCAAAAAGTCCACGAAAGAACCCACGAATAAGTCCGTATAACAAAACAATTCCCAGGATAATATCTATGGTGTTCATAGGCTTTTCTTTTCGCTATTGGTAAATTTATTTAATATTTTGTTACAGTAGTCTTTGCCCAAATATCACCTAATCTTTGATTTTTATCTGAACTTTGAATAACCAGGATCCCTACAACTCCAAAGAAAAACATGTCAATAGGATCTAAAAGATGCCTTTGTAAAGACTGCGTAAAACTTATGTTTGTAGCATATCCGGAAAGTGTTACAGGTTTTAATCGTACCATCGAATTTCCTACGGTTGCACCAAACCAGGTCTCGGTACAGACGATCAAAAATAACCAAAATAATATAGGGATTAGTGAAGGTAAACCTTCTAGATGATAAACTCCTTCATTGTCTGGTGTCCCCACGGTAAAAATGAGCATAAAAGCAATCGTATTTACAATAGTATAATCAATACAGCCAGCTAGGAATCTTCTGCCAATATATTTAGGTTTTGGTTCTTCCTGAGGTTCAAAATTATCCATGTTAATGATATCTAATCAAATATAAATAATTTGATCGCAAAACTTATATTTGCAGCATGGCAAGAGACGAGAAATTAAAAGAGCGGTGGGAAAACCTTCAGCAAAAATTAGCAAATCAATTTGCTGATGGGGAGGTTATGGAGTTAGATGCTGTAATTTATATTATAGGGGTACAGGAACTTGGGCAATTGCACCGTCGTTTTAAAAAAGATCAAAAAGTCGATTTAATGCATATTGCAATTTGTAGGTTATTGGAGCCTTACGGATATTATGAGTTTGATTATTTTGATGATGATGGTTGGCCGCATTATAAGGTGTTAGAGCAGCTTCCCAATTTAAAAGCTGGAGAGCAAAGTGTTTTGATGAAAGAAGCTATTGTGCAATATTTTCTTGAAAAAGAATATATATCTTAAATGAACGCGTTGCTTTTTTTTACCGATTTTCCCAACGATTCTGGGCCTATCTATACTGAAACTGTAGCGGGAAGATTTCCTGTAGAACCGTTTAACACTTTTAGCAATATTTTCTTTTTAGCGATCGTAATTTATTTTTCGTACCGTGTCTACAAAAATTTCAGGGCTCAGTTATTTCTAAGTTTTGCTTTACCTGTTTTGTTTATAGGATGGATTGGAGGTACGATATATCATGCAACAAGAAGTCATGAAATCTGGCTTTTAATGGATTGGGTGCCCATCGATATTCTATGTTTGTCGGCATCACTTTATTTTGCTTCTAAAGCCAGTTCTAAAAAAAGGCAGGTACTGGGGTTGATGTTGTTGGTGCTTTTATTGGTTTTAGGAGTACGTTTTATTCCGTTTAGATCACATGGCCAAACCTACTCGTATATCGCTACGGCAATCGGACTATTATTGCCTATTGGCATTCATGTTTATCAAACAAGGTTTAAGCATTTTAGGTTTATGGCTTTTGCAGTAATTAGCTTTATAATGGCCATAAGCTTTCGGGTATTAGATCGTTATATTCATTTCTCTATGGGAACGCACTGGTTGTGGCATAGCTTTGGCGCTTTTTCGGTCTTCTTCTTAATGAAGTATGTTTTTCACGATGCCGAAACTTCAAAAGTTATAAATCAGTTCGATTAATTTTCTCTTTCCGGGCTTTTGTTTTATCGGTTTTTAATAAGGGCTATAGGCGTAAATTTTTATAAATTTGCCATCTTATAAGAATGGAATCTATGATTGATAAGATTAAGGAACATATTACTGATGTTAAAGCCTTTAATGCTACGACAAAAGAGGAGATTGAAAATTTCAGAATAAAATATCTTGGTAAAAAAGGTATTCTTAACGGCTTCTTTGCTGAATTTAAGAACGTTCCTAACGAACAAAAGAAAGATTTTGGACAAACGGTTAACGAACTTAAAACGGCTGCACAGGAAAAAGTAGACGAGCTAAAAGAGCGTTTGGACAGCCTGGAAGAAGAAAAAGGCGTTTATGGTGATCTTTCCAGACCATCAGAACCTTTAGAGATTGGTTCCCGTCATCCTATTTCAATAGTGAAAAATCAAATCATAGAGATTTTTTCTAATATAGGTTTTAATGTTTCTGAAGGATCAGAGATCGAAGACGACTGGCATAACTTTACCGCATTAAACTTACCGGAGTATCATCCGGCAAGAGATATGCAGGATACATTTTTTATCCAAACCGATCCAGATATTCTACTAAGAACACATACTTCTTCGGTACAGGTAAGATATATGGAAGATAATAAGCCACCAATCAGAACAATTTCTCCCGGGCGTGTTTTTAGGAACGAAGCTATTTCTGCTCGTTCTCATTGTATTTTCCATCAGGTAGAAGGACTTTATATTGATAAAAATGTTTCGTTTGCCGATTTAAAGCAAACACTTTTATATTTCACCAAGCAGCTTTTTGGAAAATCTAAGATTAGGCTAAGACCTTCTTATTTTCCATTTACAGAGCCTAGTGCCGAGTTGGATATTTACTGGGGGCTGGAAACAGAAACCGATTATAGAATAACAAAAGGAACTGGCTGGTTAGAGATATTAGGTTGCGGTATGGTGGATCCTAACGTTCTAAAGAACTGTAATATCGACCCTAAAGAATATTCTGGTTTTGCATTTGGAATGGGGATAGAACGTATCGCGATGTTGCTTTATCAAATTGGCGATATTCGTATGTTCTATGAGAACGATGTGCGATTCCTGGAACAGTTTAAATCGTCTATCTAAGTTCTGACAGAAAGATTTTATGAGTTTGTTGAGAGAACAACAGCTTTTAAAATACGAACTTACCGCAAAAATGGAGCTTATGAAAAAGTCTGGTTTTATTATTCTTGCGGTAATAGTTTTAGGTGTTGCCGCCTATTTAGCTATAGCGGTTTTAAAAATTACCATAGGTTTAATTGTATTGGCGATTGCTGCAGTAGTATTGTTTGTGCTTTGGCATATGATTAAACATAAGTGGGAGGAAAAATTTGAAAGCGAATCTTAAAAAGATTGTATTTTGAAAAAGGATATAGAAATTCCTAAGGTTGAAAAAGTTCATGTTGCTGCGGTAAGGGAATTTAATGAAGAATTTCAGGCAGAGGAGTGGAATGCTTATATCATTAATAATAAGAATGTTTCTATTGAAATGATCCTGATCGTAGCTAAAGGTTATGATGGTGCCAAAGAAACATCGGTGATGCGCCATAAACTTGAAAAATTACCACCACATTCTTTCGCGAAGATAGAATTTATTCAGGATGCAGTTTTAGAGCTTACTAACGAGTATCAGGTGACTTTTTTTGCTGACCATAAGATGTTTGAAAAGACGTTTGTTTTTAAGAAAAATACCGTTAGCAAAGACAAACAAAAAGACTTGCCAATTATACCCAAGATGGGCATTTTAGCAGAATAAAACACATAAAAAAAGCCTCTGTTTTCAGAGGCTTTTTTTATGTGTTTTTCTAACTATGCTTACTTAAGTTTATTAGAAGTGTCGATGTAGTTTCCAATTACAGTACTACCACTATTTTGTCTTACGTTTCCAAATACATGAATTCTAGAGCCGTTTCCAATAAACTCTAAAGTCGATCCGCTATTTAGGTTTAAATTTCCGTATACCACAAGAGTTCCTTCTATTCTTAAAACAGAACCACTATTGATATTAAGATCATGATTTCTTCCAAAAATTCCTACGGCCATTGCGCCACGCATATTAAATGTTCCCTGGCTGTTAATATTAGTACTGTTTTGAATGTTTATCGATCCGCAGAAAGTGAAATCTCCACCAACATTTAGGTTTTTTAGCGTTGCAGCACCACGATATGCCATAACCTGATTGCTATTTACATTTAAGTTGGAGTTTCCTCTATAAACATCATAAGATTCGCATGCTGCAAAATTATCGGTTGCTTCTGGTTGACTAACCTTGATGATTTTTAATCCGCCAGTTCCAGAGGCTACAAAAATATAATCGCCATCAGATTGGATGTAATTAGAAGAGCCTTCTAAATCAACAATACCTTCTTCTACAAGAGTATTGTTTTCATCCAGTTTGGCAATTCCAAATCCGGCACCGCCGTTGGCCATTAAAATAAAATCTCCGGCAATAGAAACTGCATTTGTAACCACATCCTCACTATCATATGCTGCATCAACAGGTAGGGGGATACTTAATTGTTGCAATGTATTTCCGGAATTACTATCGTATATGCCTACTCCATTACCGCCTTCAGCAACTAAAATTGCCTGATCTTTAAATGCAATGGTTCGTTTAGATTCACTGGCTAGGTTTGGAGTGTTAATTCTATTCAAAACAGAAAGGTCTCCGGGATTATACATGGCTAGGCCTTCACTTCCACTTAACACGGCAATTTTGTTATTTCCGTAAGCTATCGATCTAAGGTCTGGTATAGGTTGTTCTGCTATAGTTTCCAAACTTGCTGCATCATAAAGACCTAAAACACCAGTGGCACCACTAACACCAATAATTTTATCGTCAAAACCTGAAATATCAACCGCAACATTTCCTTCAATAGGTTTTAATTGAAAGTTTTGTAAAAAGTTCCCTGCCGAGACATTTACATATCCAAGATTCGCCCGGTATTCTAGATTTAAAAGTTCATCAGTATCTACTGCAGAAGCAAAGTATAATCTACCATTGCTGAAATAGGCAGAGGTAAAATCTACAATATCTGAAGTTACCCGGCTAGTCACAAAAGGATTGGTCTTGTCTTCAATATTAATAATATCTACACCCCCAAGATAGGCTTCGCCTTCCATCATATAGGTTACATAGGCGTAATTTCCATCGATCTTTACATGGCTTGCTCTAAGTGTTGTTCCGTCTACAATTGGTGGATCTACAGTAGCAATTTGCTCTAAAGCGATATTGCTTACCTGCGGATCTTCGTCTTCAACCGCTTGTTTTGAACGATTTGCTTTGATCGCAGTGATGGAAGAAATACTCAATACTCCTGCACCATTTCGGTTCAATACGTTTTCTAATGTTCCGGCATCATTGTTAATTTTGAAATTTTCCTGAGTGTATTCGTTCTCATCAAAATTGTTGTTGCTGTCACTACATGAAATAACAAGGATAGATAGGATAATCCATCCTGCTAGAAGTCTTTTACTCATTGTATTTTTTTAGAGGGATTTTAAATTATGCATTAAATGTAATTAAGAAATAGACGCGCGCTAGTTCTTTTTCGTTTAATCGACGCCTGTAAGAGATAAGGGGTCATTATCTGGCTACCAGTTAATCCAGTTTGTCGGCAAGTTTTTTAAAGGTCTTTTTAGGATTTTTTCCCTCATAAAGTATGGCGTAAACCGCATTGATAATTGGTGTTTTTGCTTTACGCTCTTCATTGATTTTATAAGCACTGGCAGTGGCGTAATAGCCTTCGGCAATCATGCTCATTTCCATTTGGGCACTTTTAACGGTATAGCCTTTCCCGATCATATTCCCAAACATTCTATTTCTACTAAATACAGAATATCCGGTTACTAAAAGGTCACCCAAATAAGCAGAATCATTAATATTACGCTTCATTTTGTGTACTTTCTTGATGAATTTTTTCATCTCACGAATAGCATTACTCATTAGGACACTCTGGAAGTTATCACCATATCCAAGCCCATGAGCAATTCCTGCAGCAATTGCATAAATATTTTTTAAAACCGCAGCATATTCAGTTCCAACAATATCGTCGCTGGTTTTACACTTGATGTAATCACTCGATAAGAAGCCGGCCAGCATTTTTGCTTTATCCTCATCACTACAGGCAATTGTTAAATAGGATAAACGCTCTAAAGCTACTTCTTCGGCATGGCATGGGCCGGTAATTACCCCGATGTTCTCAAAACCGATATTGTAAAATTTATTGAAGTGTTCTCCAACAATCAAGCTGCTTTCAGGTACAATCCCTTTTATTGCTGAAAATATCGTTTTCCCTTCTAAAGGAACAGTAAGTTTATCTAATTCAGATTTTAAAAATGCAGAAGGAATAGCAAAAATCAAGACATCGGCAGAATCAACTATTTCGTTAATATCATTGCTAAGTTGAAGTTGATTAATATTAAACTCTACATCACTAAGATAATTAGGGTTGTGTTCGTGTCTTTTTAAATGTTCTACCGCATAAACGCTTCGCATGTACCAATGTACTTTTTCAAGATTTTCGGTTAGCATTTTTACGATCGCGGTTGCCCAGCTACCTCCGCCAATAACAGCTATATTAGAAGTTGTACTCATGTGTTTGGTTTGTTGTACGTACTGCAAAAATAAAGATTATAAAGGGCTTTAAAATTTCTGAAGTCGGTATGGGCGTAAGTATGGCAAAAATTTAACACAAAATAGCGATCTTTAAAGACAATCTTAATAGAACGCCCTGCGTTATTAAATTGTTCTTCTCCTAAACCAGAGAAGATTTCTTAGTTTTTTTGGTTGGTTATTTAGTTTGAAAACCGCCTTGTATGAGAGATACAGGGCGGTTTTTTAATTGCTAGCCTTTCGCCTATCTACTATTGGTTTTGACTGTCGTTATTTTAACTTTGGTAGTAAAGCGAATCTATAATCGAGATTCTTTTTTTCTGCTATTTATAAAAGTTGTTATGGATTACGTATTCCCAAACTTTCGCCGGTAACATAGGTTTTATAAACTTACCTTCTTTTATGGAATCCCGAATAAATGTTGCAGAAATTTCTATAACCGGGGCATCTACGCGGGTGATTTTTGGATGATCTTTAAATTGATTTTCGACCTTTCCACCGGATTTCCTTGGATATACATACAGCGAATGATTGTCTAAAATTACCTCATAATTTTTCCATTTATGGAAGGTCTTTAGATTGTCTTCCCCCATAATAAGGCAAAACTCATTTGTTGGATATTTTTCTTGAAGATGTGCCAGGGTTTTTACCGTATAATTAGGCTGCTCCAATCTAAACTCTACATCGCTGGGCTGTAAATGCTCAAATTCTTCACAGGCCATAAATACCATATCCAGGCGGTTATGATTATCTAAAAGCGTACTTTTCTTTTTATGGGGGTTATGTGGAGTCACTACCAGCCATACTTCATCAAGATCTGAAAACTCGGCCATATGGTTTGCGATAATCACATGCCCAATATGGATGGGATTAAATGTTCCAAAGAAAAGTCCGATTTTTTTATTCATCTTACTTTTTTATAAAATCTGCAACCAGGTCATGGGCTTCTTTTAAAGCGACTTCCAGATCATTATTTTCGATTATAAAATCAAATTGCGGTGCAGTGGCAAGCTCGATACTGGCTTTGGCCACACGCATATTGATTTTGTCCAACGATTCAGTTTTACGTTTTTTTAACCTGATTTTTAACTCTTCAATACTCGGTGGTTTTACAAAAACAGCCAGGGTTTTTTCAGGGTAGATCTTTTTTATATCTAAACCGCCCACTACATCAATATCAAAAATAACGTGTTTTCCTTTTTCCCAAATTCGCTCCACTTCAGCTTTTAGCGTTCCGTAAAAATTATCGCGATAAACTTCTTCCCATTCCAGGAATTCGTCGTTTTTAATCTTCTTTTTAAAATCTTCTAAAGATAGGAAATAGTAATCCTTACCATCAATTTCGTTAGGACGGGGGGCACGAGAGGTTGCCGAGATGGAAAAGTCAAGCTTTAAATCATCCTGTTTTAAGAGATGTCTAACAATAGTGGTTTTGCCTGAACCAGACGGAGCTGAAAATACAATTAGCTTCCCTTCTTTCATGGTGCTTTACTTTAATTTGGTATAAATGCTATTATAGTACGTTTAAGACCTGTTCTTTAATTTTTTCCAACTCGTCCTTCATTTGTACTACCAGTTGCTGCATTGGAGCATAGTTACTTTTACTACCGATGGTATTAATCTCACGTCCCATTTCCTGGCCAATAAACCCTAATTTTCTACCGTTGCTGTCTTCTGTACCCAGTGTTTCGGTAAAATAAGAGAGGTGGTTTTTAAGTCGAACTTCTTCTTCTGTGATGTCGTATTTTTCGATGTAGTATACCAATTCCTGCTCAAAGCGATTTTCGTCTACATTTTCTTTTAAATCCTCAATTCCTTTACGAAGACGCTCGCGTACATTCTCTACACGTTCCGGGTTTATCTGCATAATTTCATTCAGCAAATCAGCAATATTGCTAACGCGAAGTTTGAGATCCTTTTCTAAAGCCGCACCTTCGGCAGTTCTAAATTCATTAATTTCAGTAAGTGCTTCTTCTAAGGTTTTTTCGATTTCAGCAAACTCATTTTCGTCAATTTCCTCACGTTCCGTTTTTAACGCATCGGGTAAACGCATGGCAATTTCTAAAAGCTGGGCATCACTCTGGCTACCAATACCTGGTAATTTAAGATCCATCATTTGTTTAATGTAAGCTTTTACAACTTCAGCATTTACAGATGCCGATGTTTCGTCACCAGATTGTTCTACATAAAGGGAGAAATCTACCTTGCCGCGTTTTAAAGCCGAAGAAATCGTATTTCGCATTACCAATTCTTTTTCACGATACTGCGAAGGAATTCTGGCATTTAGATCCAGATTTTTACTATTTAAAGATTTAATCTCTATGGTAATCTTTTTATTGGGAAGCTGTAGTACACTTTTCCCAAAACCTGTCATTGATTGAATCATGCTTCATTTTTACGGTTGTGCAAAGATAATCAATTCTTAAGCAGCGCAAAGAGTATGGAATAATTTAGCTGAAGAAAGGAAACTACAAGGATCTTAAAGATGATTTGTGATAAATTGAAGCGCTCTTTCTTCCTGATAATACATTTTTTTATACTGAATAAAGCCCACATGTCCGCCATATTTTGGGATTTCCAGATGCAGGAATGCAGAATTTTCGGCTATTTTCTTCGGAAATGAGGCTGAGGTTAAAAAAGTATCATTTTCAGCATTTAAAAGAAGTGTTGGGATCTTGATATTGGGCAAAAACTGAAGGCAACTGCATTTTTCGTAATATTCTGAAGCTGAAGCATACCCATGCGCACGACTCGTATACAGCTCATCGATTGCCAATAGCGAATTACAGGCAGATATTTGTTGTTTTTCGAGTTCTTTTGGGAACGCCAGTTGCCGCTCAAAAAGCTGATCTTTTAAATTCTTCTCAAAACGGCTGGTGTACAATTTATTTTTAGGAAGATTTAAAGCTTTCAGGCTGGCACCAAGATCACAAGGCGTTGAAACAGCAACCGCCACTTTTATTTGCGGTGGCAGCTGGTCACGCTCGCCCAGATATTTTAATAAAAGATTGCCGCCAAGGCTAAAGCCTATTAGGGCAATTTGTTCGTAGTTATTTTTCCTTAAAACATAATTTAGCACATCCTCTAAGTCTTCGGTAGCACCGGCATTGTAGCTTCGGTATAATCTATTGATCTCGCCGCTACAACTTCTAAAATTCATTGCGCAGTAATCCCAGCCATTTTCAGTAAAGATTTTACCCATTCCCAACATATACGGTCGGTTGGCATTTCCTGCCAGTCCGTGCATACTAATCACTAATTTTTTGGTTTGGTTTTTAGAAAAAGCCCAATCCAGATCTAAAAAATCGCCATCGCTTAATTCTAAACGCTCCCTTTTTTCAGATTTAAAATTTACTTTTCTAAGCGTTGCTGCATAGATCGTGGCGATATGCGCATTTTTAAAAAGAGGCGGAGCGGTATAATTACTTTGGATTACTGGCATGCGTCAAATTTCCGAAAATTTTTTTACTAAACATTCTAACATAAAATCTTTATGCATGCATAGTAAATATTTGTAATTTAGCTTTTCTATAAAATTGAAAGAAAAATTATGTATACCAAAGAATTTGAAATACGCTGGAGTGATATCGATGCTAACCGACATTTAGCCAATACGGCTTATATCAATTTTATGAGCCACACCCGAATGGGATTTTTAATGGAGAATGGCTTTGGACAGAAAGATCTGGCAAAACATAATCTGGGGCCGGTGGTGTTTTATGAACACGTGTATTATTTTAGAGAAGTTTTTGCGGGAGAGCCGGTTAAAGTAAGCCTGGAATTAAAAGGGCTTTCTGAAGACGGAATGTATTTTGAATTTGTACATAATTTTTATGATAGCAAAGGAAGAAATTTTGCCAGCTGTGAGATGATGGGTGGTTGGATAGACTTAAAGGAAAGAAAACTAACTGGCTTACCTCCAGAGATGGTTGAGAATCTGGATAGTCTAACGCATACCGATGATTTTAAAGTACTTACTAAAGAAGACACCAGAAAGCATGGTAGAAAACCACAGGATATCGATCCCGAGTTGCTAACATAAAGCAACGTAAAAATAGAATATACCGATTTAATATTTTGAAACCCGGCTATGCCCGGGTTTTTGTTTTTTTAAAACTTACCAGATAAACCCCAACAAAAACCAGTAGTCCGGCAGCAACTTTTATTGTCGTTAATTGATCAGCACCTACTAAAATGGCATAAATAATTGCGATTAAAGGTTGCAAATAAATAAACACACTTATTGTTGAAGCCGATAATTGCTTTAGTGCATAAATGTTTAGTAGGTAGGTAGAAAATGTGGTGCCGGCAACGACAAAAGCCATTCGCCAAATCGCATCGAAAGGTAAATGAAACCAGTCTACCGCAACAAATTCAGAATAGGTAACCGGCAAATTAAGAAAAACGCCCATCAAGAAAAGCCATTTCATAAGAGTGATGGCGTGGTATTTTTTGGTAAGTGGCTTTACGATTACCAGGTATAATCCGTATGAAAAAGCATTAACTATAAACATCAAATTGCCCAGCGGAATATTTGGCGCATTGGTCACACTATCGGTACTAAAAACAACCAGAGCTAAAGCTCCCGATAACCCAAAAGCAATCCCCACTCCCTTTAAAAAGGTGATTTTTTCTTTTAAGATGATCGATGCCAGAATAAGAACCATAACCGGCGAAACGGTAATGATTACCGAGCTGTTGATCGGGGTAGAAAGGCTTAAACCCTTAAAAAAGAATAGCATATTAATGCACATACCAAAAATGGCACAGCAAAGCATTCTTGGCCAGTCTTTTTTTTCGACTTTTTCTTTGGGAGCAAACGGACTTAATATCCAGAATAAAATAGCTGCGCCTAAAACGCGTAGCATAATGAATCCAAAAGCTTCGATATGCGTAGGCATTACCCCCTTGGCAATCGTATGATTTAAGCCATAAATTGCACTGGCTCCGGTAGCGGCAAAAATGGCCAGTAAGCGTTTATCCATGGATAGATTCTTTAGCAGCAGCTACGTTTTTTTTAGCATTGCCAATAAAAATCTCTTTACCGTTAATGATTACGGGACGTTTTAAAAAAGTATAATGTTCTAAGATTAAGGCTTTGTAATCTTCTTCGCTAAGATCCTTGTTTTTAAGATCACGTTCTTTGTAAAGTCTTGCTCTCTTGCTAAAAAGTGATTCATAACTTCCTGCAAGCGCCTGCATTTCTTCAATTTGCTTTTTAGTTATTTCATCGGTTTTGATATCCTGAAGTTCAAAATCAGCCGGAGCTTCGATATCGTTAAGGATTCGTTTACAGGTATCACAGGTAGAAAGGTAATAGATCTTTTTCATTTCATTTTTTGTTTAGGAGTACAAAGAAAAAACTTTAAAAGAGCTCTTGCAATTTATTGGTATCCCAAACGGGAATAAAAATCCCGATGCTGATGATTACCGGGATAATTCGAAATTGTAAAAGTTTTTCAGATTCATCGCAGACGATCTATAAATACGCTATTCCTTTTCTGAAAAATCTATTTTTAAATAGTTAGAGACTTCATTCAAATTATACTCATAGGTTTTCTGGCCTTCGACATAAGCAGCGATCTCGTATGGGTTGTAAGTGAGGATAAGTTTATCGTTCCTAAAACCAATATTTGCAGGAAGGTGAAATTCATCATTTTCAAAGAACATTCCCGTACTGTTGATATTCTCTCCTTGAGGAATGTTTTCTTTATTTCTAAAGTCTTTTTCTACAAAATCTTTAAAGGCTGGCGTAAAAAGATCCTTATGAGTATAGACTGCCCCGGTTTCAGGATTAAAATTCATATAGGTATTGCTTCCGTAGCCATGGGCACCACCGGTAAAGGTGTAAGAATTGAAATCGATACTCAGTAATTTTGGAGTTTCCGAGGTTATTTCAGCAAAAACAGTCGCTTCCCACGGGATATCGGTTTCGGGAAAATCTTCACGGTAAGAACCATAGTTTGCAATAAAACCATCAACCATTTCTTCCATGGTCTCTGGGTTATTATCCGGGTTAAAACCTGAAACGATCTCTATAATATGATGTTCTATAGAATCATTGATCTTTTTGGCAACCGTCTCCTTTCCTTTGGCAACAGGGAAATTCAGATTGATGAAAGTACAGTTCCCTTTTTCTGGATTACATTTTTTGTAAGCCTTTTCTATATTATAATTGGTGAAAATAAGGTTTTCTTTTTTCTCTTCTTCACAGGCATACAGCATCAGGCTGGCAAGCAGCACTAAAAGAAATTTTTTCAAAATAATTTTCGGATTTTAGGTTATTTTTTTGCTAAAGTACGTAGCAATTTTGGCATTGCCAATGCGAAGCTTATTTTTGCTTATAAGATTTTTAATTTAACGAAAATCAGTATTTAAGCTGTCTCTTCAGCTTAGTACTTTACCAAATAACCTGTTATGAAATTTAATACCAAAACGATACACGGTGGCCAGAAAAATGTAGATCCTGCCTATAATGCAGTGATGCCACCCATCTATCAAACCAGTACATACGCGCAAAGCACCCCCGGAGGACATAAAGGCTTTGAATATTCCAGAAGTGGTAATCCAACCCGTGCCGCTTTAGAGCGTTCTCTGGCCAGTATCGAAAATGGTGATTATGGGATGGCTTTTGGTTCTGGACTTGCAGCAATCGATGCGGTGATGAAATTATTTAAACCGGGAGACGAGATAGTAAGTACTAATGATCTTTATGGCGGTTCTTATCGTTTGTTTACTTCGATATTTGAAAATCTGGGCATTAAATTTCATTTTATAGGTATGCAGGAAGCCGAGAATATCGAATCATATATCAATGAAAATACAAAGCTTATTTGGGTAGAAACACCAACTAACCCAATGATGAATATTATCGATATCGAAGCTACTGCTAAAATTGCGAAAAAACATCATATTTTATTAGCGGTAGACAATACTTTTGCAACACCTTATTTACAACAGCCCTTGGATTTGGGAGCCGATATTGTGATGCATAGTGCGACTAAATATTTGGGCGGCCATAGCGATGTAGTAATGGGTGGGCTTGTTGTAAAAGATAAAGCGCTTGCCGATAAATTGTATTTTATACAAAATGCTAGCGGCGGTGTTTGCGGTCCGCAGGATAGCTTTTTGGTACTACGCGGAATTAAAACTTTACATTTAAGAATGCAACGCCACTGCGAAAATGGAGAGAAAATAGCTCGGTTTTTAAAGGAGCATCCGGGAGTTGCACAGGTAAACTGGCCAGGCTTTGAAGATCATCCCAATCATGAAATTGCTAAAAAGCAAATGAAAGGTTTTGGCGGAATGATTTCTTTTTCGACTACGCAGGGAACCGCTGAAAGTGCCGTTAAAATACTTGAAAATCTGAAGGTGTTTACCTTGGCCGAATCTTTAGGTGGGGTGGAATCTTTAGCAGGGCATCCTGCGAGTATGACACATGCCTCCATCCCAAAAGAAGAGCGGGAAAAAACGGGAGTAGTGGATAGTTTAATCCGTTTAAGTGTGGGAATTGAAGATGGAGATGATTTAGTAGAAGATTTAAAACAGGCGTTGGGGTAAATTTTAGACCGCTGCACTGTAAGCGATTAGAATATAGACTAAAGAAGTACGATCAGGTTTATTCACTTTTAATTTTAAAATTTACTGATATGTTAATTTGATAGATAAGGATTATAATTCGTTTTTCTTTGTTTGATTGAAGCGTTCGTCAAACTTTAAGGGTTTTTTCGAAATAACGGTTATCTTTTTAGCGTCTGGGTGGTTTGGATTAATCAAATAGTTAAACTCAGGCTTTACAATACTGCTTGGTACTTTTAAGACCGCTGCTTGGTTATCAGTTACAAAATCATCGCCAATAAATTGCGTTTCTAGAATTGGAGGTTTGGAATCCCATTTAGCTGGTAAATCTTTATGTTTTAATTCAAGTATTTCAATGTCATCGGGAATATTAATTTCTACGTAATAGCGATCTGTGGGTAAATCTTCGTTTAGATCTAAATGCAACGAAACTTCTAAAGTTGCTAAAGCTCTGGACTCTGAAGTGTAAACTAAAAATGTATTAGGGCTATTCCATCTATAACCCTCTGTAAGTGCTGCTCCTATTCCCTTTAAGGTGGTTTCAAGATGTTTTTTTCTTTCTCTCCTATATACTCTCATTAGGCTAGATTTCCATATTCAAGTCTATTTAAGCGATTCCTAACTTCCTGAATGCCGGTTAACGAATCGAATAGACTGATTGGTGCAGCTCCACCTAACGAAATATTAGTTTTTTGTAGCCAACGCTGAAATTTTTCT
This sequence comes from Zunongwangia sp. L-65, assembly GCF_056859415.1. NCBI lineage: Bacteria > Pseudomonadati > Bacteroidota > Flavobacteriia > Flavobacteriales > Flavobacteriaceae > Zunongwangia > Zunongwangia sp. L-65. Next base: position 17,447 of record NZ_JBSXOK010000070.1, on the reverse strand, counting down.
TTTTCTGAATTGAATACTTCTAATCCAAATTCTAATACTTCGGTTAATACTAAAACTAATTCACTGTCCCTACCGCTCAACAAGTCTTTGTCTTTCTTTTTTTTATTGTAGGTTGTTTGTGGCATTTGCAATAAATGAAGGATATGCTTGATGGGTAAATTCGATTTATTACTGATAAATTCTATGGATTCGTAGGGTAGCCCTTTTCTGATAATGGAAACCCTCTCCATCCTGCTACTCCAAACGTATGATCTATCAGAAGTCTCTATAGTCCAACTTTGGTTCTTTATTTTTCTAACCGCTCTGGCCCTTTTTACGCTTCTTTTTGGATCAAAAGATTTATTATCAGACTTTTTTTTAACCGGCATAACAATCAATTTGTTGTTAATTCACAACAATATTACTGCAATTAAAATTTTTATTTACAATTCAGAACAAATTGCATTCGTGAAAATTTTGCTGTTTAAAAAACAAGGGGCCGAAATTACCGAATTTCAGCCCCTTGTTTTTTCTAGCATGTAGGTTCTAGAAGCAAAGCGATCTAACTCCTATATTAAATCACTTTACCCAACGCCCAGATGAGTCGTTTTACTTCTTCCTCCTTATTGTAATGCACTAAGCTGATACGAACCACACCGTTGTTCTTTGTTAAGTCAAAATCTTCCACCAGTTTTTTAGCGTAGAAATCACCAAACCTAATTCCGATTCTATAGTCATCAATTTGTTTTACGATTTCATTGCTTTTTAAATCCTCGTGTATAAATGAAATTGTTGGAACTCTTTTTAAAGCATCTGCTTCAGGAGTTCCTATAATTTTTACTTTTTGATGTTCATTTAAAAAATCAAGAAGTCTTTTTGCCAGTTTTTGTTCATGCGTAGCGATAACTTCATAAGATTTTTTTAGCATTAAAACCGCTGAATCTTTATCTTCTGGAAAGTGTTGTTTGTAAAATTCATGGAAATACTCTGTAATTCCTAAAAGACTATAGGTGAGCTCAAAATTGAAATTCCCCGGCTGAAATTTATAAGGGATATCGTCTTTTTTAAAGAAATAGTGGTTAATACCATCCATTTCTAAAAGCAAATCGTATTTACCATACATCAACGCTAAATGCGGGCCATAAGTTTTATACCAGCTAAAGGTGTAGAAATCGATGTCCAAATCCTGTACATCAATTTGCCGGTGCGGTGCATAAGCCACACCGTCTACACAAATAAGCGAACCATTTTGATGTACCATTTGGGTAATCTCTTTGATAGGATTTATAGTTCCTAAAATATTAGAACAATGTGTAACAGCAACTAGTTTTGTTTTTTTAGAAAGTAGCTTTTTAAGTTCCGAAAGTTCAAGTTCCATCGTTTCAGGATTGGCTTTCCAAATCTTTATTTTTATTCCTTTCTCCTTTAAATCGGTCCAGGGAGAAATGTTGGCTTCATGATCGGTATTGGTGACAATAACTTCGTCTCCTTCCTGCCATTTCCTGCTAATAGATAAGCTTAAGATTCTAAAAAGCATACTCGAAGATGGCCCAATAATCACCTCTTCGGTTCGGTTAGCATTTATAAATTTTGCTATTTGTTTGGTTGCCCAGGCCAGTTTTTCGCCGGCTTCCTTACTAACTTTATAAGATGCTCCCAGTTGTACGTTATGATGAATTAAATAGCCGTTAATTCGCTGAATAACTTTTCCCAATATCTGTGAACCACCCGCATTGTCCATAAAGATGAAGTCTTTATCGAGGGCAGGGAACTGTTTTCTAACAAATTCTATATCCATAAAATCTATTTGTTTAGAAGGCTTTCATTAAATAATTTGAGTATTCTGCTATACTCATCGGTCCAGCTGCTTGGTTCTACAAAACCATGATCTTCTACCGGGTAAATAGCCATCTCCCAGTTATCTTTTCCCAATTCGATTAAACGTTGGGAAAGCCGTACCACATCCTGAAAATGTACATTTACATCTACCATACCGTGGGCGATCAATAAATCTCCTTCTAAACCTTCCGCAAAATAAATCGGGGAAGATCTACGATAGGCGATAGGATCGTTTATTGGCTCATTAAGAATATTTGAAGTATATCCATGGTTATAATGTGCCCAGTCGGTTACCGATCTTAATGCTGCGCCGGCAGTAAAAGTATCGGACTCGGTAAACATAGCCATTAAGGTAATAAATCCACCGTAACTTCCCCCATAAATTCCGATTTTATCAGGATTGATATCATGGTTTTTAATTAGGTATTTTGCACCGTCAACCTGGTCTGATAAATCTTTGCCACCCATGTGGCGGTAAATTCCGGTTCTCCAGTCGCGGCCGTAACCCGCACTTCCGCGATAATCAATATCTATAACGGTGTATCCTAAATCGGTTAATAGATTATGGAACATATATTCCCTAAAATAAGAAGACCACCACTGATGCACATTTTGCAAATAACCTGCGCCATGCACAAAAACAACAGCAGCGTTGTTTTTAGTTTCTTCGCTTGGAGTGTATAGCCTTGCGGGCACCATCGCGCCATCTTTAGCCTCAAACTCTATAAGTTTTGGTATTCTCCAGTCATAATTTGAAAATGCTTCAGATTGGCCGCTGGTTAACTGTTTTGCCTCTCCTTTCCCGGTTTTTTTAAGATAAAGTTCCCATGGTTTATTACTGTACGAATAGTAAATCGCCATATACTTTTCGTCTGGAGAAAGATATACCTGGTTGTTACCAGTCATATTGGTAAGCTTTTCCATTTTACCTCCCATTACCGGCATTTTATAAAAATGTCGAACATCAGGCCCTTCCTTTGAAGTGGTTAAATACCAGTACTTTTTATTATTCGATAATTCGGGATCAAAAACTTCATAATCACCAGGAGTGAGATCTTTTTTTTCTCCGTTGTCTACATTCAATACGTAGAGATGAGAATATCCTGTAGCTTCAGATTGAAAATAAATATGCTTGTTATCGGGTAACCATCCAAGCGTACCACCGCCAAAAGACCAACCCAGTCCCGGTCCTGCGATCCAGGCTTCGTCACGTTGCCGATCCAGAACAGTAAGACTGCCGTCTTCAAGATGAAGTTGAGCGATCCAACGATCTTTATTATCTTTAGATCTGATGCTTACGATGGCTTTCTCACCATTTTCAGAAAAATAAGCTGGCGAGGTAATGACTTCGCGAACTTTTTCTTCCCATTCTTTGTCTGGATAATCTTTCACATAATCTGGTAAATCTTTAATCCCTTCAAGTTGGTCTGTACTTACCATAAAGACCGTATCTTTTTCGATATTATAAAGAGCTAGTTCCACTTCGGTTTTATCGTCACCCACTTTAGAACGTGCAGGTAGCTCTTTGGTATATCCAGACTGGTCTACATAATCAGGGACTTCGGTATTATCGCCGCGTTCTCTTTTAATTAAATTGAAGCTTACGTATTTTCCATTAGGAGAAATGCTGATGCCTGAAATTTGCTTATCTCCGGTATAAAAAGCATAAGAATCATCGCGAGCTTTACTTTTACGATAAACTTTAGAAGCTTCTGCTTTTTCTTTGCGTTGATTTATAACTTCTAAAAGTTCCAGATTTTCATCCTGTATCCATTCATTTTTATCTGAAAGTTTTTCTTCTTTTTCCTCTCGTTTTGTTCCTTTATTGATATTGGTTAATTTGGTAATACTTCCCTTATCCAGATCATAAATAAAGGCATTATCATTTAAAATGAATGAAATTTTGGAGTCATCTGCCATAAACTGAGGATCTATAATTCGCTCTCCCAGATCGATCAGTTCTTTTTTAGATGCTTTCCTGATATTGTATAAAAACAGCTTCCCATTTTCAGTAAATAGCATTTCGGTTCTTTTGTCGTTATAATCACCATATCGCGGAATCATATTTTCTTTTTCTTGCTGAGATACTTTTATGATTTTTGATTGGTTGGAAATGTTGATTTTGTATAACGAATCTTCCGGATCATTTTCCAGGTTATATTGAAAGTAAATATTCTCACTTTCTATTCCCCAATGTATGCCAGAAGGAAAAGTTCCCATCCATTTGGGATCCTGCATGATTTTTTCAACAGAAAGATCACTTTGCTGTGCCTGCAATAAAAAGCTGCTAAAAGCAATAAATGTCAGGATTGCGAAATTGCTAAAACGAAGCGTAAATTTTGTCATTTAGGTAAATATTGAATTTCAATTAGTGGTGAGATTTCTATAATCGAAAAATAAAGCTTTCGAAACTAAAATTCTCAAAAATATAATCTTCAGCTTTCCGTGAAAAAAGCCTTAAAATTTGCACACAATATACTTAAAAACACTGTCGGATTCAAGAATAATAGGTGCTAAGCTATGATTTCGGTAAAGAATATATTTATATTTGAGAGCTATATTTCACCAATAATTAATCAAAATCCAATGAAAACCAAATTACAACTAGCTTTTGTATCTATGGTATTGGCCGCGACAACTTCGTTTGCACAACAGCCGGATCCCATGGTACAGGAAATCGTTACAGAGGCTACCGAAAATTCTCAATTAAAAAAATTAGGCCATGAACTTTTAGACGTTATAGGACCAAGACTCGTAGGTTCACCACAAATGGAACAGGCACATGACTGGGCTGTTAAAACCTATGCCGACTGGGGGATCGCTGCTGAAAATCAGCAATGGGGTACCTGGAAAGGTTGGGAACGTGGGATTACCCATATCGATCTTGTAGCACCTCGTTTACGAACTTTAGAGGGAAGACAATTAGCATGGAGCCCATCGACATCGAAAAAAGGAGTTACCGCTGAGGCTATAATTTTACCAGAAGCGAAAGACTCGGCCGATTTTCAATCTAAATTAAACCAGGTAAAAGGAAAGTTTGTATTGTTGTCTTTTAACGAGCCAACCGGCCGTCCTGATTATAACTGGGAAGAATGGGCAACAGAGCAGTCATTTGAAAAAATGAAAAAAGAACGATCTGAAGCTGAAAATGACTGGAGAGCGCGTATAAAAGCTACCGGATATTCTTCAAGAGAATTGCCTGAAATTTTAGAGAAAGCAGGAGCAGAGGGTATTATCACTCTAAACTGGTCTAGTGGCTTTGGTGTGAACAAAGTATTTTCTGCTTATACCAGGGACATTCCTACTGTAGATCTATCTTTGGAGGATTATGGTTTGGTGTTCAGAATGGCAGAAAACGGAGACAAACCAGAGCTTCATATCGTAGCTACTTCTAAAGATCTTGGTGAAGTACCAACATTTAATACAATCGCAAGCATTGAAGGTTCAGAAAAACCTGAAGAATATATTGTGCTTTCCGCGCATTTTGATAGTTGGGATGGAGGAACCGGGGCTACCGATAATGGTACAGGTACTCTAGTAATGATGGAAGCAATGCGTATTCTTAAAAAAGTATATCCAAATCCTAAACGTACCATTATTGCCGGTCACTGGGGAAGTGAAGAACAGGGATTGAATGGTTCTCGTGCCTTTGTAAAAGATCACCCTGAAATTGTAGAAAATATCCAGGCCGTTTTCAATCAGGATAATGGTACTGGGCGTGTAGTTAATCTTTCTGGAAATGGATTGGTAGACGCTTACGATTATTTAGGAGACTGGCTATCTGCAGTGCCGGATAGTATTTCTAACCAGATTGAAACCAATTTTCCGGGAATGCCTGGTAGAGGAGGATCAGATTATGCTTCTTTTCTTGCGGCAGGAGCACCGGCTTTTAATTTAAGTTCACTAAGCTGGTCGTATTGGAATTATACCTGGCATACTAACCGTGACACCTATGATAAAATTGTTTGGGACGATGTGCAAAGCAATGCCATCCTTGCTGCCATCTTAGCCTATAAAGCAAGTGAAGACGCTGATAAGACTTCCAGAAAGCAACGTGTTCTTCCTATAAATCAAAGAACAGGTGAGCAATCTACCTGGCCAGAACCCAGAGATGCGACCCGTAGAGGAGGTTTAGATTAATCCCGAAGGTTTTGAATTCCTACCGCTCAAAACCAAAGGGCTGATAAATGCCTATTGGCTTGGCTGGTTTACAGCGATTCGATAATTTCTAAGATTAATCATAAAGCAGTTAATAGTTTAGGGTTTACGCTTTAAACTTTTAGCTGCTTTTGTATATCCGCCATTACCGCCGTCTACAAAGTGAATATGTTCGTGGGTGTTAATATCCCGTACATAGCAAGACATAATGCTTTCTTCACTAACATGAATTCCATAAGCTATTTTTCCTGAATTTTCCAGATTGTCTAAATAGCCGGTAAGTGCATCTCTTTGCTGAGGTGTTCCTGAAATGACCGTATTAATTCGGCCATCGATCGTTAATGTGTCGGTTAAGGCAACTAGTTTTTTAAGGTAAATTTTTGAGTTGTCTTTTTTTAGCCAAATATGTTTTCCATATTGTCCAATCATCCAGCTTTTCAAAAGATAGGGAAGGTTAAATTTGCCTAATTTAGCCTTCATTTCAGCATTGATTTTACGAAGGTTTGCTTTCAGTTTTAATCGTCTTGCCGTTATAGGCTTTCTACGACTGGGCGAACCATAAATATCATCGATAGCTTTAAGTACTTCAGCAAAAATTTTAGAGGATTTAGTGTCGTCTTTAGAAATTACGATTAAGCTAACTACTTCCTGTCCGTTTTTAGGGGGCTTTATTTTATCCCATTTACATTCCATGCCCTCCAGATCAAGTGGTTTATGATCTGGGATAATTTCCTGTTGGGGTAAGGTATTCTTAATAAGGTCTTCTGCATAATGCAAAGCATCCCCCAGTACAACAGGGATATTTAGATCGTCATTCACCTTAAGTTTGGCGATTTTAAGCTGAATCTTTTCCTGATAGATGGTTTTTACCGGAAGCGATCCGGTTTTAAGTTCTAATTTGAAGTTTTTAAGGGTATTTTTTTTATGTTTCTGAAGTGCATTAAGCGTTTCGTGTAGAATTTCCTGGGGTACCAGAGCAATTGCACCATCGCCGCCAAAAAAGAATGGAATATTAATTTTTGCCTTATAGGCAATATTAATGATGGCAATTACAGCACCTGTAGCGATCAGGTTAACCGAATTATGCTGACCTTTGGCAATAGCTTTGGTCGAATTTTTAATATCGGCAGCAACGATATGCCAGCTATCAGGAACACGATGAAAATGACCAATATCTCCCACAAGTGTACTTACCGGAATATTTAAAGCCGGCAGATTTTCATAAAAACGGGTGCTATTATTAGCCATTTTAAGTCATGATTTTACAGGTCGGTGATCTGATCTATTTCCTCCTCAGTAAGATTTAACAGTCCTGCTTTTGGAAGTCGGGTAATCATTTCCCGCCAGTTATCGTCCTCTTCAAATATAGTAGCAAAAACAGGCAATGCCTCTTTCAGGCGGTCACTATTAGCCATAGCTACTGCTTTCCAGAATTTCATTTCCAGATTATCAGGAAACATTTCTTCCGCAATACCATATTCTTCTAAAGCAATATCCACCTCTCCTTTTTCGACGGCTAGATCCCCTTTGTTCATATGTTCGTAAGCTCGCGCAGTCTTGAGTAATCGCTCTAATTCCAGAATTGGATTTTGATGATCGTCTACTCTTAGATCGATTTTCTTTTCTTCCCAGGAGTTTTCTACTTTTTTGGGACCTACAACGATAAGTGCAGCCGATTGTTTACCACGAATATCGCCACCGGCATTTTGCGCCGCTTTTAAAACTTCGATCATCTTTTCAGCTAAAGGAAGATTTTTATGGGCTTTAAAAGCTTCGGCCATTGCAGGAACTACCTTATTGTTCAGCATCATATTGGCTTGCACAGAAAAATTCTCACCTTCGATATGCGATGCAGCTTCCACACAAAGTTTTCCTGTATAGGCAGCAACATTGCCCTGAACATCTAAAAAGGCAACCTGTCTGTAATCGCGGCCTTCATCCTGTTTAACTAACTCCTCTAAAGCATCTTTAGCAGACATTCCGCCGCTCATTAATTTAAGTCCGTTTGGACCATACGCGGGGTTCACAAAAGATTGTGTTGCTACCACGCCCACCCCAGATTTACCCCAACTTACCAAGGAGCCTACAGAAAACCAATGGCTTTGGACTGCAATAGCCATTTCGCCGGTTCCTGGATCTTTAGCAACAATAGAGAAGGTGTGAGCAAAAGCTTCTTTATCGATATTGGCGTTTTGAGCATTTGCTGTTATCATAAAAAAACTAATTAAAATAAATAATGTAATCTTTTTCATGGGATCGTCTATAAATAAAAACTAATTTAAATATACAATCTTGGCAGAAGTTGTAGCTCGATTTTTTTAAATTTTACTAGATAATTAAGACGCGATGTCCCAGACCTGCTCGCTAGGTGTTGAGTAACAGAATATTTAGCCGATAATATTAGTCTTTAATCTAGAGCATCCTGTATTCACTTGGATGTAATCTTATTGATATTCTTAGGGAAGTTTTAACGAGTATAGCGTTTCCATAATAAAAACATTTTTATTTTTGTGTTGCCAAAGAAAAATGGCCTCGTAGTTCAACGGATAGAATAGAAGTTTCCTAAACTTTAGATCCAGGTTCGATTCCTGGCGAGGCTACTGGAGTAATAATAGATATTTTCTGTTATTTTTAAATTACAGATACCTCTGTCTATAAATGCAAATTCCTCCGGGAATAGCCCCAGAGGAATTGAAAGGTCAAAAAGGGTTTAGTATATGGATCAGAGCATTTGATTTATATTTATTCTCTTTAAAGCGCAAATGGCTTAGCGAAAAAATAATATCTAGATCATTTAGACTGCACCCCGAAAAAAGAATTCTGGCAGGTTTATGGGCATCATTATTTTTACAGAGGCTGTTTAAACTATTTCATGGTTAATTCAATAAACCTAGTTTATAAACTATTTTGCCCTCAAAGATTATAATTCTTTAAAATAAAGATCCAAAGTTTTAGCTACATCAAACATTAATCACTGCTAAATAAAACTTTATTTAAAAAAAGTATATTAACAACTAATACTTATAAGATTGCGATAAACTTTGCATTCCATTAAAAATCAAAACGCTGAGGGCCTCCTCTTCGAATGTCTTCATTAGCGTATGATTCAAATTTTTCAAAGTTTTTACGGAAAGCATTAGAAAGTTTAAAGGCCGCCTTGTAGTAAGCGGAATCATTATCCCAGATTTTACGAGGACTTAATACAGCATCCGGAACTCCGGGGCATGTTCTTGGTTGTGCAACACCAAATACCGAATGAATATGATAATCTTTGTAGGTATAATCAGGATTTATGCTACCGTCAAGAATTGCATTTACCATGGCTCTAGTATATTTTAGTTTTATACGTGTACCTACCCCATAAGCACCACCGGTCCATCCGGTATTGATTAACCATACATTGGCTCCACTTTCTTTGATTTTTTTGTTTAACATTTCTGCATATTTAGTGGGGTGTAATGGCATAAAAGGCGCTCCAAAACACGCAGAAAATGAAGGCAAAGGTTCTACAATACCTGCTTCAGTACCAGCTATTTTTGAAGTATATCCTGAAATAAAATGATAGGCAGCCTGGCTTGCGGTCAATTTTGAAACCGGGGGTAATACACCAAAAGCATCAGCGGTGAGGAAAAAAATATTTTTTGGCGTGCTCCCTACAGAGGGAATCTGTATATTCTCAATATAGTGTATTGGGTAGCTTACCCGTGTATTTTGAGTTATAGAGGAGTCGTTAAAATCTATTTCAGAGTTTTTTACGACCGTGTTTTCAACAAGCGCACCCGCTTTAATTGCATTGAAAATGTCGGGTTCTGATTTTTCATTCAGGTTGATCACTTTTGCATAGCAGCCTCCTTCAAAATTAAAAATAGTGTTATTAGGATCCCATCCGTGTTCATCATCTCCTATAAGTTTGCGTTCAGGGTCTGCAGCAAGCGTGGTCTTTCCTGTGCCTGATAACCCAAAGAATAGTGCGGTATCCTTATCTTTTCCAACATTGGCAGAACAATGCATAGGCAATACATCATGATAAACCGGGAATAAAAAATTTAAAGCAGAGAATATTCCTTTTTTTATTTCTCCTGTGTAGCCTGTGCCACCTATTAATACCGTTTTTTCTTTAAAGCTGATTACCGTAAAGTTTGAGTTATGGGTACCGTGTATTTCTGGATGTGCCTTAAAACCCGGAGCATTGATAACTGTCCATTCTTTGGTGAAGTTTTTAAGTTCAGATTCTTTCAAACGTAAAAACATATTGTGTATGAATAAATCTGACCATGCATATTCAGATATGAATTCTATATTTAGTTGGTATTTATCAAGTGCACAAGCATAAGCAAAACGTTTATACATCTTTTTTCCTTCTAAATAATCGAGGATGTCTTTTTTAATGCGGGCAAAATTTTGAGAATTTATGGGTTGGTTGATAGATCCCCAATCTACAGGTTCTTTAGTAATCTCATCTTTTACAATAAAGCGATCTTTCGGGGACCTTCCCGTAAAAGTTCCTGTTTGTATAGCAATACTGCCTGAGGAAGTTTTGACTCCCTCATTATTTTCAATAATAAGTTGACTTAGTTTTTCTGGATCCAACTGAAATGCTACTTGAGCACCATCTAAAACGTTATCGTTCATAATGAGTGTTTTAAATATTTCATGGCAATTTGCTTAAAATATAAATGATAAGTTGTGTTTTAATGAATTTTATTAATTTTTATTAAATTTTAAGCGCGTATTTCATAAATGCATCGAAAAATGATGTGAAGTATAATTCATTATTAAAAGTAATGCCATTTGCGTAAGACTATATAATTTGATGCTGTTTACGGTCTTTTAAGGCGCGCCAAATTTTATATGGGTGATATATAAGACTCAGCTTTTAGTTAAGGCATTTTTAGAACAGGGCAGTAGTTATTCATCATCTAATGATTGTCTACAGGTACTTTTGATAAACTGCCGGGTTAATTTAAAGGCTTTGGTATAAACTGAGGGAACTCTATTTGTGGTTAACTTGCAAGTAAACTTCATTAAATCTCCTTCCTTAACATCATGAAAATCAATACCTGGTAGTGGACTTTCTGCGCAGTTTATAGGTCGGGAAAAATCTTCTAAACCATTTCTGGCGATTAGATTCAGTTTTTTATTAATAAAAATTACTTTTTCCTCACTTAGTTTATCTTTTAATATATCCTGTGGCACAGGCACTAAATCCCTACCAATAACCTGGCCATCTCTGGAAATGGAATCACCAATGGTGAATCTATTTCTAAATAGTGTATGAACTGTCGCAACTTTTACAAACCGACTGTCCTTATTAAAGTCAAGTGTCTCATAAAAGGAACCTTCGCCATTCCTCACATCATTATTGTTCATAAATGTTGATATATTCGATTCGGTCATGTCATACCAGATTTCATGCTTTTGGTATTCATAACCTTCAAGCAAACTACCATCGGGTTCTATATTGATAGCACATCGTGTGTACATTTTTACAGAGGTTGCTTGATAATGAAAGCCATCTGTCTCTATATAGAGTGGGATTTTGTATTTTTTATTTAGTTCCCATTGTCCCTGTAACTTATAACACGGAAAATTACAATCTGCCGGAAGCTCCTCCAATTTAGTGTATGGATTTACGAATTCGGTTTCAAAAGCCCATCTTAACGTGTAATCTCTTGGGTAATCTTCAACATTTGTTTTGGTGGCTTGAAGATCTAAAATTAGTAATGTTAAGGAAATCAATAGTAAAGCGGCCAATATGCCTATTAGCCAGTTCTTTTTTCTTGAAGTCTCAGGTTTGGATAAATTACTTGTGGTAGCATTTTTCTCCAGTTCTTTAATTTTAAGTACGCGATCTACATTCTGCAAGGTTCTCTCATACTCCCCAGGAGTTGCCGTCCCATTTATTAAACGTGAAAACTGGGCATCACTATAACCAAGGTCACGTGCAATTTTAGAATTACTGGAGTTTTTAAATCTTTTCTTATCAGATTCAAATGTGCCGTAAAGCTTCTCAAGTTTTTCTGTAATTCGTGCGTACAGTTCTTCCATTTTCTGAAACCAATATTAAATTGAGTATCGTTAATCTTATTGTACTAATATATGTAAATACCTTATTTTTTGAAGGATATCATTCCTCATTTTTTAAGAAAATGTTAAAGTCTGGATCGCTTTACGATGTTTTTTAGAAAAAATATGGAAACATATTTACATATTATGATATCTACCAAAGGACTAAGAATTGGTACTATTACATCGTAGTACAAATTAAGAGTTACTTTATTTAGATGGAAAATTAATAGATCGCACTTCTCAAATTCCATATAATTTTTCTTTTAACTGAATGAATGGTTAGATGATAACATTTCTTTTCAAAATATGGGCGGCTAATTAAAACTGACGGAGACTGATTATAGGCCAATATGAAAATTGTAGTAACAATTTACATGTGATGATCAATTATAAATTTTACTAAATAACTAAAAAATCATCAATAAAATTCATTAAAAATCAATAAAATTTACTGAAATAACATAATACCTAAAAATTATCTATAAAATTGTAGACTCTATAAAAATTTTGCGCTCTTATTGCTTGATCAATAAAGCCGGTTTTTTAGCCTATAGAAAGAGAATGTTCAACAATTTTAAAGATCAAACCTATGATTAATGATGTACAGAATATTTCGGGCAATAGAAATCCTGACAGAAAAGAACCGAAAAAGTGGAAAAATTTTACGCTATTGTTGGGGCCTATAATGTTTTGTGTACTACAATTTGTAGAACCTCCGAAAACGTTATCGCCAGAAGCCTTCGAAATTTTGTCTGTTGCAATTTGGATGGCAATTTGGTGGGTTTCTGAAGCCGTTCCTATTGCTGTTACAGCCCTTCTGCCTATCGTGCTGTTTCCATTGACCGGAGCATTAACTTTAGAATCCACAACCCCATCCTATGGTCACAAATATGTATTTCTTTATATAGGAGGTTTCATTTTAGCCTTGGCGATAGAACGGTGGCAGCTTCATAGGCGTATAGCATTAAACATCCTGAATATTGTTGGTTCAAAAGTGAAATATATCATACTGGGCTTTATGGTATCCACTGCATTTTTATCAATGTGGATTTCCAATACGGCAACAGCAGTAATGATGCTTCCCATAGGCGTCGCCATAATTAAACAATTTGGAGCAAAGACAAGTAAAAAGCGTGAGAAGAAGTTAGGTCGTGCACTCATGTTATCTATTGCTTACAGTGCATCTATTGGTGGATTTGCTTCTTTAATAGGAACACCGCCAAATCTGGTTTTAGCAGGAGTAATAGAAGAGCTTTATGGTGTTAAGATCAGTTTTATGCAATGGATGCAATTTGCATTACCTGTCTCAATTTTACTGCTTTTTCTATGCTGGATCTATTTAACAAAGTTTGCCTTTAAGATTAGTGACGAAGTCTTTCCTGGAGGTCATAAAGAAATCAAAAGCATGCTTAAAGATCTGGGTAAGATTTCCTATGAAGAGAAAGCGGTATTAATTGTATTTATTTTGACTGCCCTGGCCTGGGTCTTCCGGTCATTTATTCAAATTTTTATCCCCATTATTGATGATACGATCATAGCGACTATTGCTGCGATAACCTTATTTATGATATCGGCCAAATCATCAAATAGGAGGCTATTACTTTGGTCAGAAGCTGTTAAACTACCCTGGGGAATCATTCTACTTTTTGGTGGAGGTATGGCCTTGGCAAAAGGATTTACAGATACAGGTCTTGCGGATTGGATTGCTGCGCAATTTTCCTATTTAAAAGGAATGGAACTTTTCTTTCTTATGCTCATCCTGGTGGCAGCGGTTAATTTTCTTACCGAAATCACCTCTAATCTTGCGACTACTGCCATGTTACTTCCAGTATTAGCTCCTATTGCATTTTCTATGGGGATACATCCCTATATGATTATGGTAGCAGCCACTCTTGCGGCGTCATGCGCGTTTATGTTACCGGTAGCAACTCCACCTAATGCTGTGGTTTTTGGTTCTGGATATCTCAAAATATCGTCAATGGTAAAAGTTGGAGTAGTGATGAATATAGTTTCCATTCTAATCGTAACCCTAATAACCTATTTCCTTCTGCCTTATTTATGGGATATAGATAAGTTTCATTTCCCCCAGGTTTTTAGACAATTTATGGACACCCCGAATCTATAGACTTTCAATTTTAATTTCTTAAAACTGTAAAATTATGATTTTTAAGATTTCTAAAGATTTTAGACAAGGATATGTCATAGCCAGTATAGTTTGCATTTTTGGCATCTATAATTTGGTTGCACAACCAAAAACTCTTAATAAAGGAGAGAAAATACTTTCAAGCCTTTCTATAAATGGTTCTGGGCAGCTTTGGTTGCGTTACAGTGATTTAAATCCGGGCACCCAAATTAATAACAACGAAGTACAGGATTTCTGGGATATATCGGTTAGAAGATACCGATTAGGATTCAAAGGAGAGGTTTCAGATAAAATAGATTTTGCTTTATTACTTGGAAACAATAATATAAATATAAAATCCCCTAATACGTCTCCAATATTATTGGAGCTTTATATGAGCTATAAGCTGAGTGATCATATTATAATCACCGCCGGGAAGAATCCCTGGACTGGCTTATCAAGGTATGCGGCACCTTCTTCATCTAATTCTTTGGGACTCGATGTAAATTTTGCTTCTGGGCCGTTCCTCAATTTCCAAGATGACCTGTACCGTAAATTCTCAATAGCTGCACATGGTATTGCTGGAAAATTTGATTACCGTGCGGTATTATCAAAACCTATGAACAGGGTTAGTAGCTCATCATTATCAGAAGATGCTAAACTAACCTATAATCCAAATGCAGTGTATACCTCTGCTTATGTGAAGTATCAGTTTAGAGAGCATGAGCCTAACACCCCATTTAGTGCCGGCACCTATCACGGGACAAGAAATATTCTTAACATAGGTGCGGGGTTTACAAACCAAACCAAGTCGTCTCAAAGCCTTACCGCACTAAATGATACTTTAACCCACGCAGCGAGATCATTTGCCATAGATGCCTATTATGAACAGGCGCTTACCAATAATCATTCATGGACGCTTTATACAGCATATATAAACCACGATATTGGCCCCAACTATGTACGTAACCTGGCGGCTAATAATATAGCAGATGCAGGTACAAGTATTTCTGTTAATGGTGTTGGTAATGCGATTCCTGTAAACGGTACCGGAGACATTTTGGTTTTTCAGGCTGGATATTTACAAAAGTTTCAAAAAGATATGTTTATAGAAGGAGTACAACCTTATTTTTTGACCCAATATTCAGATTTAGAGAAACTTGAAGACCCGATTATGCTTTATGAAGGAGGGGTTAGTTTCTTAATGAATGGTCATAATTCAAAATTTGTTCTGGGGTATCAAAACTGGCCTGTAGTTATGAAAGACTCTTCAAGAAAAAACTCAAGGAATTCCCTCGTGGTATTGATGTATCAATTTAAGTTCAAATAACAAATTATCTCTTATTGTGCTTTTGCCGCTTAACGGTCGTTATGCTCGAACAAAAGGGAATTGAAAAGAATTGTTATTGCCTCATAAAACTAGATAAAACCCACCTTTATTCATTGTGATGTGCATGAAAAAAGAATAAACACTATTTAAAATTTGATCTGTTTTAAATTCATTCGAAAATATAACTCCTGATCAATCGTAACCTCTCCCAGTGTAAAAAAGGGGAGAGGTAAGAAGTGATTTAATTGATATATTCTATACTACTCTATTAAAGAAATGGTAAATTATATGAATCGTATGGATAATGGCTTATGCGTATTACATTAATATTATTCTTTTGCATCATTTCACCATTGGTTGTATAGCCTTTATAGGGATGGAGCCCGGTAGGATTCACTGAAGTCTCCAAAGCACTATTAATACTAGTGTTTATTTTTTCAGGTTCGTAAGGATAGCAAACGATTACTTTCTGAAATAATTTCAATGAGTTTAAAATAATGCTTTGGACCTTTTAAAAGTTTAATAATTAAAAATTCATCAACGTATTGGATGGTCTAACCACTTCTATTTCATCATTCGAAAAGTTAAGGCTATCAATAGCCAATTCTCTATACAATTTATCACTATTATCGGTTATGCGATGGTATAAAATATAATCCTGACCAGCTTCTGTAAATACACTATGGTGTCCTGGTCCTAAAGTTGATCTATCTTCGGAAGTGGTTAAAACCGGACTATTCTTTCCTTCTGTAAATGGCCCAAATGGATTATCGGATTTGGCATACCTTACTTTATAAGTTTCTGTAGTACATTTTCCATCAGAATACATTAAAAAATAAGTTTCGCCTTTTTTAACCATAAAAGGTGCTTCAAAGTAATTTGGTGGAGTAATATCTTTGATTGCAGTTTCATCAAAAGAAATCATATCGTCTTTTAAAGGAACCACAAAACAATGTCCGTTTACCCAATCGAGCCCAGAGCCCCAATACAAATACACCTGTCCATCATCATCTATAAAAACTTCAGCATCGATCATATGATATTCTGGAAACATGTTGCCTTTAATAAGCGGTGAATTATCTTTTTTAGCATTTTTCCATGGTCCCAACGGATGATCGCTTACTCCTGCCCAAATTTCGCTACCTACAGAAACATACATATAAAATTTTCCATCTTTTGCCTGAATAACCGAAGGCGCCCAAACATTACTTGAATTAGACGTTTCACTGGTACAAAGTTCTTTGCTTGGCCACTTGATGTGTTTTTGCTCCCAATGCACAAAATCATCTGATTCTAATACTCCTAATTCTTCTGTTCCCCAGGGGTCTATCGTAGCGTAGATATAATATTTTCCCTCAAATTTAATGATTGAAGGATCTGCAAAATCGCCATCGATAAGTGGATCTTGTAAAACAATTTCACTTTTCTTTTTTTCCAAACAACTCGTCACCAAAGCAAATAACATTAGTGCGATTATTACCCCATATTTTTTTAAAATGTGTGTCATTATATATAATAATTTTGAATCCAATCTAATTTTTGTAAAACCTGCTAAATTTAAAACCAGAGCGTTTATGTGGTCTTATTTTATATCATCTCAGCTTCCTATTTCAGCAAAGAAATAATATAGGAATATTGATAACTATTATCTTCCAATCGGTACTGTTGATGCGGATACCGTCCCCAGGAATCATCACCACCAAGGCCACGCTGTTTCAGGTCGATATGTAAAAACACCTTGTCCTGAACCGTAATATCGGTAGGGTGACGTTGGGCTTTCCATTCCCCCGGATCCAGATCCTCTGTCGGTACATTCAATGCGCTAAAGCCCAGGGGTTGTTCCCCGGTAATCTGTAACCCGGCTCCCTTTTTATTTTCAAGTCGAATCCATCTCGCATCAGTT
The DNA here is from genome assembly GCF_056859415.1 of Zunongwangia sp. L-65. Taxonomy (NCBI): domain Bacteria; kingdom Pseudomonadati; phylum Bacteroidota; class Flavobacteriia; order Flavobacteriales; family Flavobacteriaceae; genus Zunongwangia; species Zunongwangia sp. L-65. Next base: position 47 of record NZ_JBSXOK010000070.1, on the reverse strand, counting down.
TTATACCCTGCTTCCTGCGGACGAATATACTCCCAGGTAAACTGGTT